>JAEXBL010000469.1 GCA_023394015.1 Pseudomonadota bacterium
GGCTGACGCGCTGGGCGAACGCGCCGGCGTGGCTGCCGGCGGCGGCGCGGCGCAGGATCAGCGTGACCTCGTGCCGCTCGGCCTGGGCGTTGGCCAGTTCCACCGCATGGCGCTCGCTGCCGGCAAAGCGCCGGGTCAGGATCACGTGGGCGATGCGCATGGCACACGGCAGGCGCGGGCCGCCCGCGCCGCAAGCCGGCTCAGACCTTGGCCAGCCAGTGCGCGTATTGGGCGTTCCTGCCGTTCACGATGTCGAAGAAGGCGGCCTGCACCTTCTCGGTCACCGGGCCGCGCTGGCCGGCGCCGATCTGCACGCGGTCGAGCTCGCGGATCGGCGTCACCTCGGCCGCGGTGCCGGTGAAGAACATCTCGTCGGCGATGTAGCACTCGTCGCGCGTGATGCGCTTTTGCACCACCTCGATGCCCAGATCCTTGGCGATGTGCAGCACCGTGTTGCGGGTGATGCCGTTGAGCGCGCCGGCCGACAGATCGGGCGTGTAGATCACGCCGTCCTTGACCAGGAACACGTTCTCGCCCGCGCCCTCGCTGACGAAGCCGGCCGCGTCCAGCAGCAGGGCCTCGTCGTAGCCGTCGTCCAGCGCCTCCATGTTGGCCAGGATCGAGTTGCTGTAGTTGCTCACCGCCTTGGCCTGCGTCATGGTGATGTTGACGTGGTGGCGGGTGTAGCTGCTGGTCTTGACGCGGATGCCGCGTTGAAGCCCTTCCTCGCCCAGGTAGGCGCCCCAGGCCCAGGCGGCGACCATCACGTGGATGGTGTTGCCCTTGGGCGAAACGCCCAGCTTCTCGGAGCCGATCCACACCAGCGGGCGGATGTAGCAGCTCTCCAACTGGTTGGCGCGCACCACTTCCTTTTGCGCCTCGTTGACCTGTTCCTGCGTGAAGGGCATCGGCATGCGCAGGATCTTGGCGCTGTTGAACAGGCGCTGGGTGTGCTCTTCGAGCCGGAAGATGGCCGTGCCGTTGACGGTGTTGTAGGCCCGCACGCCCTCGAAGGCGCCGCAGCCGTAGTGCAGCGTGTGCGTCAGCACGTGGATCTTGGCGTCGCGCCAGTCCACCAGCTGGCCGTCGAACCAGATCTTGCCGTCGCGGTCGGCCATGGAAAGAGGGGCAGTGCTCATGCGGAACGTCCTGAGAAGTCAGCGATGGGGGCGACCAGGCGCGGCTTGCGGCCGGGCGCCAGGCGCGAAAACAGGGATTCTAAGTGGCGGCGCCGTCGGCGGGGTGGCCGCTGGCGGCTGCCGGCGCGGCGGGTTCGGCCGGCCGCTCCAGGCGCCAGCGCGCCAGGCGACCGCCTTCGAACTCGGTGGTCACCTGCGACTCGCCCGGGTCGCGCCAGCGGTACACCTCGGGCTCGGCCCCTTCGGGCGACAGGCGCTGGCCCAGCGAGCGCGTCAGGGCCACCACGCTCAGCAGCGGCAGGCCGGCCTTCAGGCGGGCGTTCAGCATCACGGCGCTGCCTACGTAGCCGATGGGCCGGTCGGCGGCGCGCTTCATGATGGTGATGAGCCGCGTGTAATACAGCAGGAACCACAGCAGCAGGCCGCTGGCCAGCAGCGCCAGCCCGGCCCAGCCCCCGGCGCGCCAGGCGCCGGCGCCCAGGGCGATGGCGGCCAGCAGGGTGAGAATGCGTTGCCAGGTCATGGGCGGGATTGTGGCGCAGGCTGCCGGGCGCGGCGGCGCATCAGGGGACGCGTGCTTTTATTTGGCCGCTGCCCGCGCTTCCGCCAGCCAGCCGTCAAACAGCGTCTGGTGCGCCTTGATCCAGCCGTCGGCGTGGCGCTCGATGTCACGCTCGCTGTTCTCGCCGTTGTTCATGGCGTTGTTCTGCGCGGTGATGTCGCCCACCGGCAGCTTCATCAGCGAGAACAGCTTCTTGGCCGCCGGGTGGGCCTCGACGAAGGCGCGGTTGGCCAGGATGCGCTGGTTGTTGATGACGGCGCCGTAGTTGCGGCCGTTGGGCAGCGTGGTGTCCAGGCCGGCCTGCTCGCCCGGCAGGGCCGAGAACGGCACTTCGAGCCAGGTCACGTCCTGGCCCGGCACCATGACCGAGCTAACCCAGTACGGCGTCCAGGTGAAGTACAGCACCGGCTCGCCCTTCTTGAAGCGCTGGATGGTGTCGGCGATCAGGGCCGAGTAGTTGCCGCTGACATGGGTCACGGTGTCGCGCAGCTTGTAGGCCGTGAGCTGCGCCTCGATCTGCGCCTCGCAACCCCAGCCGGGGGTGCAGCCGGTGAGGTCGGCCTTGCCGTCGCCATCGACGTCGAACAGCTTGGCGAGCTTGGGGTCCTGCAGCTGCTGCAGGTTGGTGATGCCGTGCGCGTCGGCGGTTTTCTTGTCTACAAGATAGCCTTGGATGGCGCCTCCCGAGTAGGTGTTGTCGCGCCACAGCTTGGCGTCGCCGCCGGAGTTGTGGAAGTAGTTGTCGTGCAGCGGGTCCCAGTGCGTGGCGACGAAGGTGGCGTCACCGTTGGCGATGGCCAGGTGGCCGGTGGCGTATTCGACTTCGCGCAGCGGCTTGACGTCATAGCCCAGCTTTTCCAGCGCCTTCATGATCAGCACGGTCTGGAAGGTTTCCTCGGCGATCGAGCTCTTGATCGGCTGCACGGTGACGCCCTTGCCGGGCAGTTGCGGGTCGGTGCTGGCG
>JAEXBL010000483.1 GCA_023394015.1 Pseudomonadota bacterium
GGGGGGTGCGGCCCGGGGCGCCTGACCGGCCTGCGCTGGTCGGGACGGGCCGAAGAGCCGCCGCCTCTGGCGGCAAGCAGGTGGCGCGCAGCGACTTAAGAGGTGCGCCATGTCAATACCCCAGCACCCGCGGCAGCCACAGCGCCAGATCGGGCCAGACGATGATGGCCAGCGTCACCAGGCCCATGGACAGCAGCAGCGGCCAGACCCAGCGCACCGTGTCTTCCATGCCCACGCCGGCGATGCGGCACGACACCATCAGGTTCACCGCCAGCGGCGGCGTGAACTGCCCCAGCGCCACCTTCAGCGTCAACAGCACGCCGAACCACACCGGGTCCCACTGGTAGTGCTGCACGATGGGCCACAGCAGCGGCACGAAGATCAGGAAGATCGACACCCCGTCGAGGAACATGCCCACGGTGATCAGCAGCAAGATCAGCAGCGCCAGCACGCCGTATTCGCCCAGGCCGGAATTGACGATGGCCTGGGTGATGGGGTCGATCACGCCCAGCGTGGACAGCGAGAAGGCGAAGATGCCGGCCAGCGACACCACGATCAGGATCACCGCCGACAGCTCGCCCGATTCGCGCAGGATGGGAAACAGGTCGCGCAGCGTCATCGTGCGGTGCACCACCATGCCGACGAACAGGCCGTAGAACACCGCCACCACGGCGGCCTCGGTGGGCGTGAACCAGCCCATGCGCATGCCTCCCAGAATCAGCACCGGCGCGGCCAGGCCCCAGACGGCTTCGAGAAAGCTCTTCAGCAGCGGCGGGCGCGGCAGGCCCGATTCGAGGTGACCCATGCCGTGGCGGCGCGCCATCCACACCGCCGGCACGATCAGCGCCAGCCCCGCCAGCAGGCCCGGCACCATGCCGGCCGCGAACAGCGCCGGCACCGAGGCGCCCGGCACCAGCACCGAATACACGATGAAGGCCACCGAAGGCGGAATCAGGATGTCGGTCGCCGCCGCCGCGCCCACCACGCTGGCCGCGTAGGGGCCCGGGTAGCCGGCGCGGTACATGGCGGCGATCATCACCCCGCCCACCGCCGCCGCCGTGGCCGGGCCCGAGCCGGAGATGCCGCCCATGAACATGGCCACCGCGATGGTGACCAGCGGCAGCATGCCCGGCCCGCGCCCGACGATGGCCATGGCAAAGTTCACCAGCCGGCTGGCCACGCCCGAGCGGTCGAAGATCGAGCCGACCAGCACGAACATGGGGATGGCCAACAGCGGGTACTTGCCCAGGCCGGCGTAGAAGTTCTGCGGCACCGCCAGCAGGCCGAACCACGGCGCCTCGGCATTGGCCAGCGCGATCGCCACCGCGCCGGCCAGCCCCAGCGACGCGCCGATGGGCACGCCCAGCAGCATGGTGATGATGAAGACGGCGAACAGCAGGGTGGCGATCATGATTTGCCACCCCCACCTGAGGCGCCAGTGGCCGGCGCCGCGGCGAGCGGTACCGCCTCGTGCTGGCTGCGGTTGGCGGCGGAAGCGGTCACGGTGCGCGCTCCTCGGCGCGCACCTCGGGCGAGGTCGCCAGCCCGGCGCTCTCGGCCGCCGGTCGCCCGCCGCGCAGCATCAGGCCGATGGCGCGCAGGGTGATGGCGGCGCTCAGAATCGGCAGCCACATCGTGTACCACCACTGCGGCACGCCGATGCCGGGCGAAGTCTCGCCGTACTGCACGTCGTCCCACACCACGCGCGCCGACAACACGGCCAGCAGGCCGAACAGCAGCGCCACCATGGCCGCGCCGAAGCGGGCCAGCGCGCGCTGGCGGGCTGCGGGGCCGGCATCAGCAAAGTAGTCGATGCGGATGTGCCGGTTGCGCGCCACCGCCGCCGAGCCGGCCACCATGGCCAGCACGATCATCAGGAACACCGAGACCTCTTCCGTCCACGCAAACGACACGTTGGAGAAATAGCGCACCAGCACGTTGGCAAAGGTGATCAGCGCCAGCAGCGCCATGATGAGCACCGTCAGCCAGTCCTCAATGGCCAGCGGCACGCGGGTGGGGGCGCCGGGCGCGGGCGGCTTGGCCGGCTGCTCGGGCGATGGGCGGGAAGACATGGACAATTGCTTGGAAGACCGGGCACAAAAACGCGGCCCCCTTGGGCCGCCGCGGCCTCTATCTTAAAGCGCGCCTGCAGTGCCGCGCCGGCCGGTGGCGGCATGCTGATGAAAACCCTGAGCCCGCGGGCCCTGGCGCCGGCGGCCCGCAACTGGCCTTTTCCGGTCCGGGGCGCTATCATGCGGGCCATGCCACGCTTTCACGCCAGCCCTGCGCGCACTGCACCGCGCAATCCATCGGCCCCCACGGCCGGGGCCGCGGCGTGCGTGCACATGCATCGTCGGGCACTACCGCGGGCGCAGCAAGCCCGCCGCAGCGGTCTGCAGGCCGCACTTTCCTGAGCCCGACGATCCCCCCGACCTCTGATTGAGCGCTGCCCGGATCGTCGGGCAACGCACCCGCGCAGCGCGCCTCCGTTTTGCGTTCATGCCATGGCCGCTGCAGCGCGGCCTGGCCAGAACGGCCCGAACAGCCTTTTTCGCAGGAGACTGCCATGACCAACGACTTCAACCGCACCATCACCGAACTGGACCACGTGCGCATCTTCAACATGCTGCGTCGCCAACTGGCCGGCGGCGGCGCCTCGGCCCAGGCCGAGGACCTGTCGGAGGTCATCGACGCCGCCGAAGTGGTGCGCCCGCAGGAGATCGCCGGCGACATCGTCACCATGTACTCTAAGCTGCGCGTGGCCGACCCCAGCGGCGGCGCCGAGCGCAGCGTTACCCTGGTCTATCCGGCCAATGCCGATGCCGCGCAGGGCATGATCTCGGTGCTGTCGCCCCTGGGCACGGCGCTGCTGGGCCTGCGCGTGGGCGAGGTGGCGCGCTGGCGCGGCGTCGACGGCAAGGAAGGCGCGCTGCAGGTGCTGGCCATCGAGTTCCAACCCGAGGCCAGCGGCGACTACACGGCCTGAGCCGCCGCGGAGCAGGCGCCGGCAAAAAAGCCCCTGCGGCCTGCGGGCCACAGGGGCTTTGTCGATGCAGCGCGGCGCCGGTGGGTGCCGCCGCCGCTTCAGCCGCCGTCAGAAAAAGCCCAGCGCATTCGGGCTGTAGCTGACCAGCAGGCACTTGGTCTGCTGGTAGTTGCCCAGCGCCATCTTGTGCGTCTCGCGGCCGATGCCGGACTGCTTGTAGCCACCAAAGGCGGCGTGCGCCGGGTACAGGTGGTAGCAGTTGGTCCACACCCGCCCGGCCTGGATGCCGCGGCCCACGCGGTAGGCGGTGCTGCCGTCGCGGCTCCACACCCCGGCGCCCAGGCCAAAGCTGGTGTCGTTGGCGATGGCGATGGCTTCGTCCTCGTCCTTGAAGGTGGTGACCGAGGCCACCGGGCCGAAGATCTCCTCCTGAAAGATGCGCATCTTGTTGTCGCCAAAGATCAGTGTCGGCTGAACGAAGAAGCCCTCGTCCAGCTCGCTGCCGAACTGGCCGCGCGCGCCGCCGATCAGCACCTGCGCGCCTTCCGACTTGCCGATGTCGAAGTAACCCAGGATCTTGTCCATTTGCAGTTGCGACACCTGCGCGCCCACCATGGTGCTCTTGTCCAGCGGGAGGCCGGTCTTGATCGCCTTCACGCGGGCCACGGCCTTTTCCATGAAGCGCTCGTAGATCGACTCCTGCACCAGGATGCGCGAGGGGCAGGTGCAGACCTCGCCCTGGTTCAGCGCAAACAGCGTCAGCCCCTCTACCGCCTTGTCCAGGAAGGCGTCGTCATGGTCCATGACGTTGGCAAAGAAGATGTTGGGGCTCTTGCCGCCCAGCTCGACGGTGCTGGGAATCAGGTTGTCGGCCGCGGCGTGCAGGATGTGCTTGCCGGTCGGGGTGGAACCGGTGAAGGCGATCTTGGCGATGCGCGGGCTGGTGGCCAGGGCGTTGCCCGCCTCCTTGCCGAAGCCGTTGACCACGTTGACCACGCCGGGCGGGAACATGTCGCCAATCAGTTCCATCAGCACCATGATGGAGGCCGGCGTCTGCTCGGCCGGCTTCATCACCACGCAGCAGCCCGCCGCCAGCGCCGGCGCCAGCTTCCAGGCCGCCATCAGCAGCGGGAAGTTCCACGGGATGATCTGCCCCACCACGCCCAGCGGCTCGTGGAAGTGATACGCCACGGTGGTTTCGTCGATGTCCGAAATGCCGCCCTCCTGCGCCCGGACGCAGCCGGCGAAGTAGCGGAAGTGGTCGATGGCCAGCGGCAGGTCGGCCGCCATGGTCTCGCGCAGCGGCTTGCCGTTGTCGATGGTCTCGGCTACCGCCAGGCGCATCAGGTTCTGCTCCATGCGGTCGGCCACGCGCAGCAGCAGGTTGGCGCGATCGGCCACGGCCGTGCGACCCCAGGCCACGCGGGCCGCGTGGGCGGCGTCCAGCGCCAGCTCCACGTCCTGCGCGTCGGAGCGGGCGGCGCGCGTGAACACCTTGCCATTGATGGGCGAAACGTTCTCGAAATACTGCCCGGCCACGGGCGGCACCCACTTGCCGCCGATGTAGTTGTCGTACTTCTCCTTGAATGGGTGCTCGACGTCCAGCCCCATCTTCTTCAGCTCGAACATGTCCATGCTTGTCTCCTTCAGAAAGCGAGCCGCTGGCCAAGTCGGCTTTGCCTTGCCCAGCGACCAGCCAAACAAGCGTAGCGCGCGCCTTGGCGCCCGTTGTCAGGGATTACCCGGGGCGCGATGGCCGGCGCGGCCTATTTGATGCCCGCCCGCATGAAGCTCTGCACAAACTGGCGCTGGAACAGCAGGAAGGCGATCAGCAGGGGCGCCGCCGTCATCAGGGTGGCGGCCGAGATCACCGACCAGTCGATGCCCTGGTCGACCGAGGAGAAGACTTGCAGGCCAACCGTGAGCGGCCGCGCGTTGGGGCTGTTGGTGACGATCAGCGGCCAGAGAAAGTTGTTCCAGTGAAAGCTCACCGATACCAGCGCAAAGGCCGTGTAGACCGGCCGGGCCAGTGGCACGTAGACGCGCCACAGCGTCTGCAGGGGGCCGGCGCCTTCCACGCGCGCGGCCTCGTCGAGCTCCTTCGGGATGCCCATGAAGGTCTGGCGCAGCAGGAAGATGGCGAAGGCCGAGGCGAAGTAGGGTAGGCCGATGGCCAGCAGCGTGTCGACCAGGCCCAGGCGGCTCATGGTCTTGTAGTTTTCCACCAGCAGGATGTCGGGCATCACCATCAGCTGCACCAGCACCAGCGCGAAGGCCAGGTCGCGGCCGCGGAACTGGTAGCGCGCGAAGGCGTAGGCGGCCAGCGTGGAGAGCACCAGTTGGGCCGCCAGGATCATGCTCACCAGCAGCGTGGTGTTGAGGAAGTAGCGCGCGAACGGCGCCGCGGCCCAGGCGCGGCGAAAGTTCTCGAGCGTGAGCGGCGCCAGCGGCTCGAAGCGGGTGGCGTACTCGGCAGGGTGGAACGCCGTCCACACCGCATAGGCCAGCGGCAGCACCCACAACAGGGCTAGCAGCCACGCGGCCAGGGTGTCGAGCCAGGTGGGCTCGTTGAACGCCAGATGGCGTGCCGACGCGGCCGTCATTGGTAGTGCACCTTTTTGTCGAGCACGAAGAACTGCAGCAACGCGATGCCGGCCAGCACCACCACCAGCACCACGGTGATGGCGGCGGCATGGGCCGTGTCCCAGAAGCTGAAACCGACCTCGTACAGGTGGTACAGCAGCAGGGTGGAGGCGTTGTCGGGCCCGCCGCGGGTGAGCACGAACAGGTGGTCGACCATGCGAAACGCGTTGATGAAGGCGTTGACCAGCACGAACAGCGTGGTCGGCATCATGAGCGGCCACTGCACGCGGCGAAAGAACTGCCAGCGCGAGCAGCCCTCGATGCTGGCCGCCTCGCGCAGGCTGGGGCTGAGGGTCTGCAGGGCGGCCAGATAGAAGATCATGAAAAAGCCCGCTTCCTTCCAGATCGCCACCGCCGTCACCGCGCCCAGGGCCGTGTCGGGGTTGCCGAGCCAGTTGCGCGCCGGCAGGCCGAGCGCGCCGGTGATCTGCTCCAGCAGCCCGTACTGCGGCGTGTAGAAGAACAGCCAGATGTTGGCCACGGCGATCATGGGCAGCACCGTGGGCGTGAAGTAGGCCATGCGCAGCCACGCGCGTCCGGCGATGCGCTCGTTGACCCACAGCGCCATCAGCAGCGCCAGGGCGATCGAGCACGGAATGGTGAAGGCCGCGAACCACAGGTTGTTGCGCAGGGCCTTCCAGAACACCGGGTCGTCCACCATGGCCTGGTAGTTCTCCAGGCCCACCCACACGCTGGTGCGATCGCCCCTGGGTGTCGAGAAGAAGCTGTCGATCAGCGTCTGCGCCGCCGGGTAGTGCGTGAACGCGAGCAGCACCAGCAGCGCCGGCAGCAACAGCAGCCAGGCGTGAATGGTGCGGGTGGTGCTGGGTTGGACCATGGATTGCCGCGTCAGGCGAACGGGTTGCCGAGAGGCGTTGTCCGCTCGAGTGCGCTTGAAGCGCAGCCGATCGAACGCCCTCATCGTGCGGGGCACGCGGCGCGCAGCCCTTGCG
>JAEXBL010000484.1 GCA_023394015.1 Pseudomonadota bacterium
GGCCAGCACCCCATCCAGGCCGCGGTCCTTCACGGCCACTTCCAGCGCGGCCTTGTAGTGCTCGGCGGTGGCGTCTTCCGACAGGTCGATCAGGTCGGTGAGCGACGCCGCCTTGGGCACCAGCGGCGCCAGCGCGCGCTGCGATTCGTCCGACAGCGCGCCCAGTTGCAGCTCCAGCTCGTTCACGTAGTCGGCCGCCAGCACGCCGGGGCCGCCGCCGTTGGTGATGATGCCCAGGCGCTTGCCCACCGGCCGGTAGCGCGAGGCCAGGCACTTGGCGGCCGAGAACAGCTCGACGAAGGAGCGCACGCGCACCGCACCAGCGCGGCGCAGCACGGCGTCGAACACCTCGTCGCTGCCGACGATGGCGCCGGAATGCGTCTGCGCCGCCACGTTGCCGTCCCGCTTGCGGCCGGCCTTGAGCACCACCACCGGCTTGCTGTTGGCAGCGCCGCGCAGCGCGCTGGTGAAGCGCCGCGCGTTGGCAATGCCCTCCATGTAGACCACGATGCCGTGCGTGTGCCGGTCGTTGGCCAGGTAGTCCAGCACCGCCCACAGCCCGACCTGGGTGTGCGCGCCCAGGGCGATGACGGTCGAAAAGCCGACCCGGTTCTGCCGCGCCCAGTCGAGGATGGAGGCGGTGAGCGCCCCCGACTGCGACACCAGCGCCAGCGCCCCCGGCGCCGCCAGCGCCCCGGCCGAGCTGGCGTTGAGCTGCAGCTGCGGGCGCTGCAGGCCCTGGCTGTTGGGCCCCATCAACCACACGCCGTGGCGCTGCGCCACGCGGTGCATCTCCTGCGCCTTGGCCAGGCTGACGCCAGCGGCCAGCACCACCGCCGCCTTGACCTTGATGCGCCCGGCCAGTTCCAGCGCCGGCAGGATCTCGTCCTCCGGCAACGCGATGAGGGCCAGGTCGGCGCGCGCCTGCGCCAGGTCGGCCAGGGTGCCGGTGGTGTGGATGTCCAGCGGCGTCACCTCGCCCTTGAAGGGCTGCTCGGCCATGTGCGCCAGCAGCGCCCGCGCCTGCGGCGTCTGCTGCTCGGGCGCGTTCTGCGGGCCGGTGAACAGGACGATGGACTTGGGCTCGAACAGGGGGGTCAGGTAGTGCTGGTCCATGGGCTTTGCGGGCGCCGGAACGCCACGGGTGAAGATGGCCAACCCATATTCTGGGCGCGAATCCCCCACAGACTAACGGGTTTTGATCAAGAAGCGGCGACGGTCGGGCCTTTGTCGCGCCGGCACGGCGGTGGCGATGCGCGGCGGCAACAGGCGAGGGTGCACTGGCCCGCCCTCCGTCCGGTGGCTGTTGGCGCTGGCGCGCACCGCCGGGGCGCCGCCCCGCCCGTGACATTTGCCACGTTTTGGCAGCCAAGGTGAAGGCACGCCGCGGCGCGCGGTCAGCCGAAGGGCGACGCCGGGCGTTGAAGCGGTTGTGCTGTCACACACCCCGCCCCGCGTCCCAGGAAAGCCGCCATGCGCCGTCCCGCCGCCCTCGTCACCGCCTTGGCCCTCGGCACCTGCTTCAGCCTGCCTGCGCAGGCCGAGGCCGGCGATGCACTGGACCGCGTGCTTGAAGGGAACGTGCTCGAGTCGCTGGTGGCGCGGGCGCTGGCGGGCATCGACATCGACGCCCTGATCGCCGGCTTTGAGCACTCGGCCCGGGCCGTGGCCGAGGGGCGCCCCCTGGATGCGGAGGCGATGGCCCGGTCGCAGGCGCAGATCGAGGCGCAGATGGCGCGCACCGGCCCCGCCTTGGCGCGCGACGCCGCCGGCGTGCTGGGTCCGGTGCTGCGCGAGCTGCGGATCGAACTGGCCCGCGAGATGGCGGACGCCGGGCGCGACTGATCCCCCGAACCCAATCCCTCAAAAAAAAGCCCGCATCCTGCGGGCGTTGTTCAGCCGATGGCGTGGCTCAAGCGGCAAGCCACCGGGCCATCGAACCGGCAGCGGCGCCTGGCATAAAGGTCTTCCCTTCTGGCAACCAGGCGTCGAAGCCTCGCGGAAGCCTCATTTCTTCCGCAGCGCACCGCCGAGCAGCGAGGCCACGGCCAGCACCAGGAAGACGACGAAAAGAATCTTCGCAATGCCTGCCGCACCCGCGGCGATGCCGCCAAAGCCGAGCACGGCGGCAAAGATGGCGATGATGAAAAACACGACAGCGTAGTGCAGCATGGTGGGTCTCCTGTGGGTTGGTCTGGCCATCGACCATCGATGGACCGATGCCCCACTGTGCGCCGCTGGCGGCCCCGCCGGCATCGGCGGGCGGCGCACGCGGCTGTCCGGGCGCCGCCCCGCCCGCGGGGAGGACGGCTCGCGCGCCCGGAGCGCAGGGGCCCTCAAGACTGAGACAATGGGGGCATGACATTCGCTCCCCTTCAAAACGACACCTTTTTGCGCGCCTGCCTGGGCCAGGCCACCGAGCACACCCCCGTCTGGCTGATGCGCCAGGCCGGGCGCTACCTGCCGGAATACTGCGCCACGCGCGCCCAGGCCGGCAGCTTCATGGGGCTGGCCACCAACGTCGATTACGCGACCGAGGTGACGCTGCAGCCGCTGGCGCGCTACCCGCTGGACGCGGCCATCCTGTTCAGCGACATCCTCACCGTGCCCGACGCCATGGGCCTGGGCCTGTCCTTCATCCACGGCGAGGGCCCCAAGTTCGAGAAAGTGGTACGCGACGAGGCCGCCGTGGCCGCGCTGGCCGTGCCCGACATGGACAAGCTGCGCTACGTGTTCGACGCCGTCACCTCGATCCGCAAGGCCTTGAATGGCCGCGTGCCGCTGATCGGCTTTTCCGGCAGCCCGTGGACGCTGGCCTGCTACATGGTCGAGGGCAGCGGCTCGCAGGACTACCGCCACGTGAAGACGCTGATGTACGCCCGGCCCGACCTGATGCACCGCGTGCTCGGCATCAACGCCGACGCCGTGGCGCAGTACCTCAACGCCCAGATCGACGCTGGCGCCCAGGCGGTGATGGTCTTCGACAGCTGGGGCGGCGTGCTGGCCGACGGCGCCTTCCAGGACTTCAGCCTGGCCTACACCCGCCGCGTGCTGGGCCAGCTCAAGCGCACCGGCGTCGATGGCGCGGTGGTGCCGCGCATCGTGTTCACCAAGGGCGGCGGCCTGTGGCTGCCCGAGATGACGGCGCTGGATTGCGACGTGCTGGGCCTGGACTGGACCATGAACCTGGGCACGGCGCGCCGCATCGTCACCGACGCGGCGCGGCAGGCCACGCCCGACGCCATCGCCGGCCGCCCCCATGCGGCACCGGACCAGGGCCAGCCCGGCTTTGACCACGCCGCCCCCAAAGCGCTGCAGGGCAACATCGACCCCAACGTGCTGTTCGCCCCGCCCGAGGCCATCCGCGCCGAGGTGCGCCGCGTGCTCGACAGCTTTGGCCGCCCGCACACCTACCCCGCGGCGCCGGGCAGCACCCACATCTTCAACCTGGGCCACGGCATCAGCCAGTTCACGCCGCCCGAGCACGTGACGCACCTGGTGGACGAGGTGCACGCCTATTCGCGCCAGTTGCGCGCCGGCTGACACCGCGCCGAACCCACCCGGGTAGGACAGCGCCTACTCCGACCGCGCCCGCACGTCAAGACGAACGGGCGTGTTTTTTTGCCCCCGCCCCCGGCGCGGGGGCTTGACTTATGCACAAAAGCGGTTCCCCCGCCGGCTGTCACGAGATTGTTACAAGCGCCGTGCTACAAAACGCGAAGCGCACGCAAGTTGTTGATTTCATTGGGCTTCAAGTTTTGCTCTTTTGGCGGGCAACGCAAGGAAAGCCTTGATTTTCAAGGCCTCGCCGCCGGCAGGGCTGATTTCTCAACAAAGTTATCCACAGAAACTGGGCATGACTCAAGTTCGACTTTCAAAACAAGGACTTAAGGCCGAAAGTGGAAGTGCTTTGTCGGCCGCGGCGGCGCCCCGCCCCCCGGCATGACGCACTGGCTGGCCGTGGCCGTGCCCACGCCCGCGCACAGCGGGCTGGGCGAGCCGCTGACCTACCGCAGCGCCGCGCCGCTGCCGCCCGGGCGCATCGTGCGCGTGCCGCTGGGTGCGCGCGAGGTGCTGGGCGTGGTGTGGGGC
>JAEXBL010000031.1 GCA_023394015.1 Pseudomonadota bacterium
CCAGGACTTCAGCGAGTTCTTCGAGCAGATGTTCGGCCGCGCGCGCGCCGGCGGCGGCGGTGCACGCGCGCGCGGCGCGCAGGGCCCGCTGCGCGGCGAGGACCACCATGCCCGCGTCGAGCTGGAGCTGATCGACGCCTATCGCGGCGCCGAGCGGCAGATCAGCCTGCGCGGCAGCCGGGTTGATGCGCAGGGCCGCGTGGTGCCCGAGGAGCGCACGCTGCAGGTGAAGATCCCGCAGGGCGTGAAGGAAGGCCAGATGATCCGCCTGGCCGGCCAGGGCAGCCCCGGCTTCAACGGCGGACCGGCGGGCGATCTGTTCCTGCAGGTGCAGTTCCGCGCCGATCCGCGCTGGCACATCGACGGCCGCGACGTCACCCAGAAGCTGCGCGTGACGCCCTGGGAGGCCGCGCTGGGCGGCGGCGTGCAGGTGACCACGCCCGACGGCAAGACCGTGGAAGTGACGGTGCCCGCCGGCTCCGGCGGCGGCCGCAAGCTGCGGCTCAAGGGCCGCGGCATCCCCTCGTCGGCCACGCCGGGCGACTTGTTCCTCGAGCTGGAAATCGCCGTGCCCGGCGCCGTCACGCCCGAGCAGAAGGCCGCGTGGGAGGCGTTGGCCAAGACCTATCCTGGCTTTGATCCGCGCAGCGTTTGAACCTGGAGCACACCGACATGAGCCCCATGCCCATCCCCGTTCCCGCCGAACTCGTCGAGCTGCTGGACGACGCGGCGCTGAGCGTGCAGCAACTGGCGCACGGCTGCCGCATGACGCCCGAGTGGGTGCACACCCGCGTCGAGGCCGGCGTGCTGCAACCGCTGGCCGGCGGTGGCGCCGCCGAATGGCGCTTTGCCAGTGCCACGCTGACGCGCGCGCGCCGCATCGCCGAGCTGGAGCACACCTACGACGCCGACCCGCAACTGGCGGCGCTCACCGCCGACCTGATCGAAGAAGTCGCCCGGCTGCGCCGGCAGCTGCGGGGATATTGACCGGCGCCCGCGCGCGGGCCGCCCTCAATCCACGCCAGCGCCCCCGGCCGCCGACTGGCGCTGGCGCGCGAAGTCCTCGTACCAGGCCAGGCAGGCCGGGTTGGCCATGGCCTCCTTGTTGACCACCTTGTCCAGCGGCTGGCCAAGCAGCAGCTTCTTGATCGGCAGCTCCTGCTTCTTGCCCGACAGCGTGCGCGGGATCTCGGTGACGTGGAAGATGGCGTCCGGCACGAAGCGCGGCGACAGCGCGGTGCGGATGGCGTCGTTCAGGCGTTTCTTGAGCGCGTCGTCCAGTTCCACGCCCGGGCGCAGCACCACAAACAGCGGCATGTAGCTGTCGCGGCCCAGGTGTTCCAGATCGACCACCATCGAATCGAGCACCTCGGGGATGCCCTCGACCGCGCTGTAGATCTCGCTGGTGCCCATGCGCAGGCCGTGGCGGTTGATGGTGGCGTCGGAGCGGCCGTAGATCACGCACCATTCGCCGTTGCCCTGCTCGTCGCCGATGCGCAGCCAGTCGCCGTGGCGCCAGACCGGGCCGGCGCTGGCATCCAGGTCGCCGCCGCCGGGTTTTCTGCCGTGGCCGGGCGGGTACATCTCGAAGTAGCTGGCGCGGTAGCGCGCGCCGTCGGGGTCGTTCACCAGGTACTGCGGCATCGACGGAATCGGCTGCGTGCACACCAGCTCGCCCACCTGGCCGATCACCGGCTCGCCGGCGTCGTCCCAGGCCTCCACCGCCGCGCCGAGCATGCGGCACTGCATCACGCCGGGCTGCTGCGGCAGCTCGCGGTTGCCGCCGATGAAGGCGCCGCAGAAATCCGTGCCGCCAGAAATGTTGCACCACCAGATGTCTTGCTGCAGCGGCCCGCTGGCGATGCGGCGGAACTGCTCGGTGCCCCACTGCTGCACGTCGGGCGCCAGCGGCGAGCCGGTGGTGCCGATGCCCCAGATGCGCGACAGGTCGCCGCAGGCGCCCAGGTCCACGCCGGCCTTCATGCAGTTGGCGTAGAAGGCCGCGCCGGCGCCGAAGAACGTCACCTGATGCCGCGCGGCAAAGCGCCACAGCACGCTCCAGTCGGGCGCGTCCTTGGGGCCACCGGGGCTGCCGTCGAAGATGACGCAGGTGGTGCCCGACAGCAGGCCGGCGATCTGCGCGTTCCACATCACCCAGCCGGTGGAGCTGTACCAGTGAAAGCGCTCGCCGAAGGTCTCGGGCGCATAGCTGCAGCCCACGTCGTTGTGCAGGCTGGCCAGCATCAGCATCACCAGGATCATGCCGCCGTGCGCGTGCACGATCGGCTTGGGCAGGCCGGTGGTGCCGCTGGAATAGACCACCCACAGCGGGTGGTCGAACGGCAGCCACAGCGGCTCGAAGGCCGCGGTTTCGGCGTCGTTGCGGGCGGTGGCGTCTGCCCAATCCGCTGCGCCAGCGATTGAATCGGTCGTGCCCAGGTTGCGCTGCACGATCAGGTGCGTCACGCTGGGCAGCGCTGCGCGCAACTCCTGCACCACGCCCAGGCGGTCGATGTCGCGCCCGGCCCAGGTCACGCCGTCGCAGGCGATCAGCACCTTGGGCTCGATCTGCCTGAAGCGGTCCAGCACCGCCTGCGTGCCCATGTCGGGCGCGCACACGCTCCACACCGCGCCAAGGCTGGCCGTGGCCAGGAAGGCGACGATGGTCTCCGGAATGTTCGGCAGGTAGGCCGCCACGCGGTCGCCCGGCTGCACGCCCTGCGCGCGCAGGTGCAGCGCCAGAGAAGCCACCTGGCGCTGCAGCTCGGGCCAGCCCATCTCGCGCACCTGGCCTTTCTCGTTGTCGCTGATGACGGCCGGCAGCCCCGCCGCCTGCGCCGGCTGCACGTGGCGCAGCACCTGCCGCGCGTAATTGGTCTGCGCGCCGGGGAACCACACCGCGCCCGGCATCACGTTCTTCGCCAGCACGGCGCTGTGCGGCGTGGGCGACTGCAGCTCGTAGTAGTCCCAGATGCTTTGCCAGAAGGCGTCGAGCTCGGTGGTGGACCAGGCCCAGAGGTCGCGGTAGCTGTCGAACGACAGGCCGCGCGTGTCGCGCAGCCAGTCCTGGTAGCGGCGGATGTGGGGAATGCGGGCGGTGGTGGCGGGCGTGTTCATGGGCGGGTATCTTGGCACCAAGCGGCCGCCGCCGCCAATCAGGCCTCACCCGGGCGCCGTCACCCTGGCGACGCCATCGCGGTGCGCGCTCAGCGCCGCAGCACGTGCCACACCAGGTCCAGGCCGGCGGCCCAGAGGTCCAGGCTGTCATGGCCAACGGCGGTGCCGCGCTCCTTCATCTCCTCGCGCCGGGCGCGTTCGCGGTCGCGCTCCAGGGCGATCAGGGCGTCGGCCAGGTCGGCCGGCCGCGGGCCTTCGTCGCGGCGCTGCGCGCGCTGCTGGTAGCCGGCCAGGGCGTTTTCCACCGCCTGCGGGTCGAGCAGCGAGAAGGCGGCGCGGCAGTAGGGGCAGGCGCGGTCCTGCCGCAGATCGACCGGCGCGCCGCAGCTGCCGCAGTGGATGATGCGCACGCGCTCGGCCAGGTCGGCGATCTCGGGCGCGGTGAGCTGGCGCACGAAGCCCTTCTCGATCATGAACGACGAGAAGGTGGAAAAGCGCCCATGCCGCTGCGGGCAGCGCCAGGTGAGATAGCGGCCCGAGCGCACCACGTCGGAGCCCTCGGCCAGGCCGCGCCGGCAGCGTGGGCAGTGCATGGTTTGCGCCAGCGGTGTGTGCGGGTCGTCGCGGTGCGCGTGCAGCTGGCGGAACAGGTCGATCACGCCCTGCGGCGCCATGCGCAGGTTCTCGTTGCCGTCGAACCAGATGCCGTGGCAGGCGTGGCACAGGTCCAGCTCTACCGTGCCGCCGTGGTGCGCCGCCACCGCCTGCGCCTGCATGGGCGCGCGGCACGAGGGGCAGGCGGTGGGGCGGGGGGCAAGGCGTTCGGGCATGGTGCGGCGATGTTAGCGCCGGCCCGCGGCGACAATGCGGGCCGATGCCGCGCTTTCACGTTCCCCTTCCCCTGGCCGCCGGTGCCACGCTGGCGCTGCCGGCCGGCGCCGCGCGCCACGTGCAGGTGCGGCGGCTGCAGCCGGGCGATGCCATCACGCTGTTCAACGGCGCGGGCGGCGAGTGGGCCGCCACCATCACCCGCATGGGCCGCAGTGAGGTGGTCGTGGCGGTGCAGGCGCACCGGCCCGTGGAGCGCGAGGCTGTGCGCGCGGTGCACCTGGCCGTCGGCCTGATGGCGGCCGAGCGCATGGACTGGCTGGTGGAGAAGGCCACCGAGCTGGGCGCCGCCTCGCTGACGCCGCTGGCGATGGCGCACAGCAGCCTGCGTCTGTCGGGCGAGCGCGCCGAAAAAAAACGCGCCCATTGGCAGGCCGTGGCCGCCGCGGCCTGTGAGCAAAGCGGGCGCAACCGCTTGCTGGACGTGCGTGAGCAGCGTTCGTTTCAGGCGTATCTGGAGGAGGCAGCTGCCCACGCCGAGGCGCGCTGGGTGCTGTCGCTGGCGCCTGAATCCGCACCCTTGAGCACCCGCGCCGCCGCGCTGGCGCCGCAGGACAGCGTGGCGCTGCTGTCCGGCCCCGAAGGCGGCCTGAGCGCCGACGAAGACGCCGCCGCCCGCGCCGCCGGCTGGCAGCCCGTCACCCTGGGCGCGCGCGTGCTGCGCGCCGAAACCGCGCCGCTGGCCGTGCTGGCGAGCCTCACGCTGCCATGAACCGCCACCTGCTGCTGCTGACGCTGGCGCAGGGGCTGTTCCTGACCAACAACGTCACCTTCATCGCCATCAACGGCCTGGTGGGCCTGCAACTGGCGCCGTTCGGCTGGATGGCCACGCTGCCGGTGATGGGCTACGTGGTGGGCGGGGCGCTGGCCACGCCGCTGGTGGCGCGCACGCAGACGCGCTTTGGCCGCCGCGGCTCGTTCCAGATCGGGCTGGCGGTGGCGCTGGGCTCGGCGCTGCTGGCCGCCTTCGCGGCCTGGTCGCGGCAGTTCTGGCTGCTGGTGGCGGCGACCATGATCGCCGGCTACTACAGCGCCAACGGCCAGCTCTACCGCTTTGCCGCCGCCGAGCTGGCGGCGCCCGGCTGGCGCGAGAAGGCGGTGTCGCTGGTGCTGGCCGGCGGGCTGCTGGGCGCCATCGCCGGCCCCAACCTGGCGGCGTGGACGCGCGCCGTGCTGCCCGTGCCCTTCGTCGGCGCCTACCTGGCGCTGGCGCTGGTGGCGCTGCTGGCCATGGGCGTGATGGCCTTCATCGAGTTCCCGCCCGCGCCGGCGCCGGCGGCGGGCAGCCCTGCCGGGCGGCCGCTGGCGCAGATCATGCGGCAGCCGGTGTTCATCGTCGCCACCGTGGGCGCGGCGCTGGGCTACGGCGTGATGAACCTGCTGATGGCGGCCACGCCGCTGGCCATGCAGGTGTGCGGCTTCGACTTCGGCGCCACGGCGATGGTGCTGCAGTGGCACGTGATCGGCATGTTCGCGCCCGGCTTCGTCACCGGGCACCTGATCCGGCGCTTCGGCGTGCTCAGCTTCATGGGCGTGGGCGTGGCGCTGAACCTGGTGTGCGTGGCGATCGCCTTGTCGGGCGTGGACCTGCACCAGTTCCTGTGGGCGCTGCTGGCGCTGGGCGTGGGCTGGAACTTCCTGTTCACCGGCAGCACCACGCTGGCGCTCACCGCCTACCGGCCGGAGGAGAAGGACCGCGCCCAGGCGGCCATCAACTTCTGCGTGTTCGCCACCATGGCGGTGACCTCGTTCGCCTCGGGCGCGCTGGTGACGACGCAGGGCTGGCGCTGGCTCAACCTGGGCTCGCTGCCGGCGCTGGCCGTGGTCGGCGCGGCGCTGGGCTGGCTGGCGTGGCAGCGGCGGCAAGCGGCGCCACGGGCCACCGGCTGACAGCCGGCGCTTTTCAGGGGCAGGTGGGCGCTGGCGGCGGCAGCAGGCTGAAGTAGGGCGGCGGCGGGCCCGATGGCCCCGGCGGGCGGTTGATGTTGATCAGGGCGTTGAGCGGCGTGGGCGGGGCCGGCCGCGCCGATGG
>JAEXBL010000065.1 GCA_023394015.1 Pseudomonadota bacterium
TGGCCGTAGGCCCACAGCCCGCCGCCCACGAACAGCAGCGCCGGCAGCAGCACCACCAGCAGCTGGCGGCGCAGGTAGCGCGGGCTGGCGTCGGCGCTGCCGCCGGCTTTGAGCGCGCGCAGCAGAAAGGGCAGCGCCCGCGCCTCGGGCGTGGCGCCCAGGCTGGCCAGCGGGCGCGGCAGGGCCACGCTGCGCTCCTCGGCCGTCAGCGGCGGTGCCCAGGCCGGCTTGAGCTTGGCCAGGATGACCACGTACACCACGTTCAGCCCGGCCAGCATCAGCCCCGGAAAGAAGGCGCCCGCGTACAGCTGCACCACCGACACGCCGGCGGTGGCACCGTAGACGATGAGCAGCACCGAGGGCGGGATCAGGATGCCCAGGCAGCCGCCGGCGGTGATGGCGCCGGCCGACACCGGCACGCTGTAGCCGGCGCGCAGCATGGCCGGCAGCGCCAGCAGGCCCATCAGCGTGACCACCGCGCCGACGATGCCGGTGGCGGTGGCGAACACGGCACAGGTCACCAGCGTGGCCACCGCCAGCGAGCCGGGCACGCGCGCCATCGACAGGTGCAGGCTCTTGAACAGCTTCTCGATCAGATTGGCGCGCTCGACCAGATAGCCCATGAAGACGAACAGCGGGATGGCGATCAGCACGTCGTTGCCCATCACCTTGAAGGCCGACTGCACCATCAGGTCCAGCGTGCGCGTGGTGTTGCGCTCGTAGGCCAGCCAGGTGAACAGCATGCCCATGCCCATCAGCGTGAAGGCGGTGGGAAAGCCGAGCATGATCGCCACCACCACCAGCGACAGCATCAGCAGGCCGATGTGGCCGTTGGTGATCTGCTCGGCGCTGAGCAGCATGCCCACGGCGGCGGCCACGATCAGGCCCATCAGCCCGAAGCCGAACCAGAGTTCCTTGCGCAGCTTCATACCCGGTGGCCTTTCTCGGGCAGCAGCGATTCCAGCGCCTGCACCTCGGCGTCCTTGAGGTTCACCATGTCCTTGAGCTTGTCGATGTCGACTTCCTCCACGTCCTTGGTGCGCGAGGGCCAGTCGCCCGTCTTCAGGCACAGCAGGCAGCGGATGATCTCCACGATGCCCTGCAGCAGCAGGATGGCGCCCGACAGCGGAATGACGAACTTGAACGGGTACACCGGCAGCGGGTCGGCGTTGAAGGTCTGCTCGCGGATCGCCAGCGACTCCTGCGCATAGCCCCAGCCGGCCCAGGTCAGCGCCACGATGCCGGGCAGGAAGAACAGCACGTAGAGCACCAGGTCGATGGCCGCCTGCGTGCGGGGCCGGAAGAAGCCGTACAGCACGTCGCCGCGCACGTGCCCCTTGGCGGCCAGGGTGTAGGCGCCGGCGGTCATGAACAGCGTGCCGTAGAGCATGATCTGCGCGTCCAGCATCCAGCCGTGCGGCTTGTTCAGCACGTAGCGCGAGAACACCTCCCAGCTGATCAGCAGCGTCAGCCCGACGATGGCCCAGGCAAACAGCTTGCCGATCCAGGTGGACAGGCGGTCGATGGCCAGCAACAGGTTTTGCATGCGAGTTCAGTGTGTTGGGGGCCTGCAGCGCCCGCGCATCGGGCGCGGGCCGCCATCAAGGCAGGCGTTTGTCGGCAGCGGCGGGCGGGTGCGCCCGGGCCACGAAACAAGGGCGCCCCGGTGGGCGCCCCAGGCCGCCGCACCGCCGGGGCCTTCAGCGTTTCTTGGCGCCGAAGTAGTGGTTGAAGGCCATCTTGAAATCGACCGTGTAGTCGTTCTGCCACTGGCCGGCGCGCTCGGCAAAGGCCTTTTGCGAATCCAGCACTTTCTTGAAGGCCGGGTTCTCGCCCGACTTCTTGGCGATGGTCTTGTCCCACGAGGCGAGCTGCTGGCGCAGGATGGCGTCGGGCGTCTTGTAGAACTTCACGCCGGCCTTCTTCAGCTCGGCGTAGTCCTTTGAGTTGCGGTCGATAGCCTTCCAGCTCATGTCGGCGCTGGCCGCCTGCACGGCGTAGTCGATGATGGCGCGCAGCTCCGTCGGCAGTGCCTTGTACTTGGGGCCGTTGAACAGGATCTCGAACTGCTCGCTGCTCTGGTGAAAACTCTGCAGCATGCAGTTCTTGGCCACGTCGGGAAAGCCCAGCACGCGGTCGGAGCTGGCGTTGTTGAACTCGGCGGCGTCGATCAGCCCGCGGTCGAGCGCCGGCACGATCTCGCCGCCGGGCAGCGGGTTGACGGCCACGCCCATGTCGGTGAACACGTCCACCGCCAGGCCCACGGTGCGGAACTTCAGGCCCTTCATGTCCTCGGCCTTGGCCACCGGCTTCTTGAACCAGCCCAGCGGCTGCGTCGGCATGGGGCCGTACAGCAGGCTCACCACGTCCATGTTCAGGCTCTTGTAGATCTCCTCCAGCAGCGCCTGGCCGCCGCCGTAGTAGTGCCAGGCCAGCAGCATGTTGGCGTCCATGCCGTAGCCGGGGCCCGAGCCCCACAGCGCCAGCGCCGAGTTCTTGCCGTAGTGGTAGGCGATCACGCCATGGCCGCCGTCCAGCGTGCCCTTGCCCACCGCCTCCAGGATCTGGAAGGCCGGCACCACGGCGCCGGCGGGCAGCACCTCGATCTTCAGGCGGTTGCCCGCCATGTCGTTGACCTTCTTGGCGAAGTCCTGCGCGTACTCGTGGAAGATGTCCTTGGCCGGCCAGGTGCTCTGAAAGCGCAGCGACGTGGTCTGCGCGGTGGACACCATGGGCGCGGTCAGCGCCCCGGCGGCAACGGCCGCCCCTTTGATCAGGTTGCGACGGCGGGGCGAGGCGGGGCGTTCGGCCATGGCGATGTCTCCTCTTTCTGGGTGGTGGAGATCGCATCTTGAGCCACGTCAAGCCCGGCCGTCAGAGGGTTTTTACCAGTCGCCCGGGCCTGCGTGCCTGTCATGCCGGATGACCTGCTCCCCAGAATGGGTTACTGCGTAGGGGTGGTATCCAAACGGCATCTGAAGCCCTACCATAGGGGGGTCAGGGGAGTACCTCGGTCGCTTTGACCACCATCACCAGAAAGGGAGCCCTGCCATGAGCTTCGTGAAAGATGAAGCACGCAAGAAGGCCTTGTGCGCCCGCCTGGCGCGCGTAGAGGGCCAGTTGCGCGGCCTGCAGAAACTGATTCAGGCCGACACCGAACCGGACAAGGTCGCCCAGCAAATGGCCGCCGCGCGCAAGGCGCTGGACAAGGCGTTCTTCGCCATGGTCAGCGCGCTGATCGCCGAAGAACGGCTGGACGCCGACGAGGTGGGGGCGCTGCTGTTGCGATTTGCTTGACGCGCCACCCCGCGGCGTGCCTACACTGCGCGCATGAACCCCACGCAGCTTTTCGACCCGGCGTCCAGCACCTACACCTACATCCTGTTCGACGAGGGCACGCGCGAAGCCGTCATCATCGACCCGGTGGATGTGCAGCTCGAGCGCGACTTGGCCACGCTGGAGCGGCTGGGCGTGCGCCTGGTCTGGGCGCTGGAAACCCACGCCCACGCCGACCATATCACCAGCGCCGCCCAGCTGGCCGAACTGACCGGGGCGCGCACCGCCGCGCCGGCCGGTTGCGACATCGGCACCGCCGCCGTGCAGTTGCAGGAGGGCGACACCATCGCCTTCGGGCGCGAGCAGCTGCGCGTGCTGCACACGCCCGGCCACACCGCGGGCAGCGCCTGCTTCTACTGGCAGCGCGCCGAGCCGCCGCACGACGAGCCGCCCAGCGAGCCCGCGCAGGCGCCGCTGGGCCACGAGATGCGGCCGGACCGGCGCCACGACGCCCTGCATGTGTTCACCGGCGACACCTTGCTCATCCAGGGCTGCGGCCGCACCGACTTCCAGTCGGGCGACGCAGGCGCGCTGTACGACAGCATCACGCAGAAACTGTTCACCCTGCCCGACACCACCATCGTCTGGCCCTGCCACGACTACCACGAGCGCACCCAGTCCACCATCGGCGTCGAAAAGGCCACCAACCCGCGCCTGGCGGGCAAGTCGCGCGACGAATTCATCGCCCTGATGAACGCGCTCGATCTGCCCAAGCCGCGCCGCATCGACGAGGCCGTGCCGGCCAACCTGCGCTCCGGCCTGCGGCAGGACGCCGGCAGCGGCGGCGTGGCCGATGCCGGCGCCCAGGGCTACGCTGGCGACATCACGCCGCAGCAGGCGCACGCGTGGATGCGCAGCGGCGAGGCCGTGCTGGTGGACGTGCGCACCGATGCCGAGCGCGAATGGGTCGGCTTCGTGCCCGGCGCGCTGGCCGTGGCCTGGAAGCAGTGGCCGGGCATGGAACTGAACCCCGCCTTCGACGAGCAGATTCGCGCCGCCGCCGACGGCGGGCAGAAAACCCTGGCCCTGCTGTGCCGCAGCGGCGTGCGCTCCATCGCCGCCGCCCAGCGCGCCACCGAACTGGGGCTCACGGCCTACAACATCCTCGGCGGCTTCGAGGGCGAGCCCGACGAGCACGCCCAGCGCGGCCGCAAGAGCGGCTGGCGCCACGCCGGGCTGCCCTGGCGGCAGAACTGAGCGCGCAGGCTGCAGCGTCTTTCGGGCCGGCCGCGCTGGCCATGCAGGCGCAGCCAGCCGTCAACAAAACCAGCATCGCTTCCGCCATCGGGTGGATGGCGTGGCCCGCGCGCCGGCGCTAGGCTGTGGGTTTCCGTGCCCCAGGCGCCACCATGAAGCCCGACGTGTTCACCCCCGCCGATCTGGCGCGCGACAATGCCCCGCCGCTGTCCGACCACGGCTGGCGCCTGCTGGCCGAGGGCGACTCGTGGTTCAGCATCACCGCCACCGGCCGCTACAGCAGCAACCTGCTGGCCGAGTTGCGCCTGCCGCGCTCGGCGGCCATCGTCAACTGCGCGGCCCCCGGCCACACGCTGCAGCGCATGGTCGACCGCCAGGCCGACGGCGGCTGCGAGCGCCTGCTGTGCCACCGCCGCCACGCCCGCCATTGGGACGCCGTGCTGCTGTCGGCCGGCGGCAACGACCTGATCGCCGCTGCCGCCACGCCGCTGGCGGACGCCGCCGGCCAGCCCATACCCACCACCCAACGCCTGCTGCGCACGGTGGACGAGGTCGGCCATGCCGAGCACGCCACCGACTGGATCAGCGAGGCCGGCTGGGCGCTGCTGGCCGCGCACCTGCGGGTGCACATGGCCCGCTTCGTGGCCTGGCGCGACGCCAGCCCCAGCGCCGGCCGGCCACTGCTGCTGCACACCTACGCCACGCCGGTGGCGCGCCCCTCGGGCGCCGGGCTGGCGCGGCAGGGCTGGCTGTACCCCACGCTGCTGCGCCACGGCGTGCCCGCGGCCTGGCAGCAGGCGCTGACCGAGGCGCTGTTCGAGCGCCTGCGCCGCCTGCTGCTGGGCTTCGACGCCGCCGCCGGCGGGCCCGATGCCACGCCCCGTGTGCACGTGTTCGACTCGGCCGCCCGGGTGGCGCTGCGGCCCGCCTCGCCCGACGACGCCGGGCCATCGGGCGACTGGGTCAACGAGATCCACCTCAGCGCCACCGGCTACCGCCGGCTCGGCCGCGCCTTCGGGGCATGGATCGGCGATGTGCTGGCGCGCTACGCCTGAAGCGCCGGCGGCACCGTGGGCTGCACGGCCAGCCAGTCGCCAATCACCTGCTCGTAGGCCGCGGCCAGTTGCAACACCGCGCCATCGGCCTGGGGGCGGCCGATGAGTTGCAGGCCCATCGGCAGGCCGGCGTCGTTGAAGCCGACCGGCACGCTGACGCAGGGCAGGCCGGCGAAAGTGGCGTAGATCACCACCTCCATCCAGCGGTGGTAGGTGTCCATGGCGCGGCCGGCGATCTGCTGCGGCCAGCGCTCGGCGGCGTCGAAGGGCCAGACCTGCGCCGCCGGCAGCGCCAGAAAGTCGTGCCGCTCGAACAGCCGCAGCATCTGCTGGTGGAACTGCGTGCGCGCCACGCTGGCGGCCAGGAACTGCTTGGCGGTGCAGCCCTGGGCCTGCTCGTATTCCCACACCGCCTCGGGCTTGATGTGGGCGCGGTTGGAGTCCTTCAGGAAGAACGGCGCGATGCGCGAGGCCACCAGCACACGGCGCCACACCAGCCACGCGTCCCACACACGCTCGGGCGGCCCGCCCAGGCACGCCCGTGCCACGGCGCAGCCCAGGCCTTCGAGCCGGCGCAGGCCACGCTCGCAGGCGGCCAGGATGCCGGCTTCCAGCGGCAGGTAGCCGTCCAGGTCGCCCAGCCAGCCGATGCGCTGGTTTTTCAAGTCAAGAGTGCCACCCGCGTCTGCCCAATCGGCGCCGCCGGCGATGGACAGCGGCGTGTCGGCCGACCAGCCGGCCTGCGTCTGCAGCAGCCGCGCCAGGTCGCGCACGCTGCGGGCCATGGGCCCCTCGGTGACGAGCTGGTTGATCCACACGTCGGTGGCCGGCCACAGCGGCACGCGGCCCTGGCTGGGGCGCATGCCGAAGACGTTGTTCCAGGCCGCGGGGTTGCGCAGGCTGCCCATGAAGTCCGAGCCGTCGGCCACCGGCAGCAGGTGCAGGGCCAGCGCCGCTGCCGCGCCGCCGCTGCTGCCGCCGGCCGACTTGGCCGGGTCGTAGGCGTTGCGCGTGGTGCCGAACACCGGGTTGAAGGTGTGCGAGCCCAGGCCGAACTCGGGCACGTTGCTCTTGCCGATGACGATGCAGCCGGCGACCTTCATGCGCGCGGTCATCAGGCCGTCCTCGGTGGCGACGAAGCCGGCCATCAGCGGCGAGCCCAGCGTGGTCGGCAGCCCGCGGGCGTGGGCCAGGTCCTTGATGGCCTGCGGGATGCCGTGCAACCAGCCGCGTGAGTGGCCCACCGCCAGCTCGGCGTCGCAGGCGGCGGCCTCGGCCAGCAGTTCGTCATCGGGCCGCAGGCTGACCAGGGCGTTGAAGCCGGGATTGAGCCGGTGGATGCGCGCCAGATAAGCCTGCATCACCTCGCGGCAGGTCACGCGCCGCGCGTGGATGGCCTCGGACAGCGCCGTGGCGTCGAGCGCCGTGATGTCGTCTGGGATGTCTGCATTCATACACCCACTGTATGCGCCACCCACGAAAAAAGGCACCCGAAAGTGCCTTTGAAGCATCAGAAGGCCGCGGAGCAGGCCATCCGAGAACGCCGTGGCCGGGGTTGCCCCGGCCACCAGCGTTGTCCCCCTTTGGGGGAAGCCGCGCCAGCGCCTCAGGGGGAGTTGTTTACAGTGCCGGAATGCGCAGCTTCTGACCCGGATAGATCTTGTTGGGGTCCGACAGCATGGGCTTGTTGGCCTCGAAGATCACCATGTACTTGTTGGCGTCGCCGTAGTACTTTTTGGAGATCGCGCTCAGCGTGTCGCCGCTGACCACGTCGTGGTACTGCGAGGCGGTGCCGGCCGGGTACTCCAGGTTGTTGTCCACGCTGCTGACGCTGGCCACGTTGCCGGCAGCCAGGCCGGCTTTCTCGGCGGCTTCCTGGCTGGGGGCGTTGCCGCTCAGCGTCACCTTGCCGGTGGCGCCGTCGAAGGTCACGCCCAAGCCCGACAGGCCCAGGTTCTGCTTCTCGACGTAGGTCTTGATGGCGTCGCCGGCCTGCTTGTTCAAGTCGGCCAGGTTGGGGGCGCTGGCGGCCGCGGCCTGCTCGACTTCCTTGTGGCCGAACAGCTTTTCACCGGCTTCCTTGATGAAACTGAACAATCCCATTTGCTTTCTCCTTGCTTGGTGGTCGGGGAACGAACACTGTACTCCCAACGCATGACAGGCCCGGCCCGTCGCCCCCGAAACAGGTGTAGGACAAAACCGCTTATATTGCGCCCCATGACGTTTCTGGCCATCGACGTGGGCAACACGCGCCTGAAGTGGACCTTGTACGAGCAGCCAGCCGCCGGCGCGCGCACGCTGGCCCAGGGCGTCGAGTTTCTGGAGCAGATCGACCGCCTGGGCGAGGGCGCCTGGGCGCAGATTGCCGAGCCGCGGTGCATGCTGGGTTGCATCGTCGCCGGCCAGGCGGTCAAGTACCGCGTGCAGGAGCAGATGGAGCTGTGGAGCGTGGAGCCGCGCTGGGTGGTGGCGGGCGACGCCGAGGCCGGCCTGACCAACGGCTACGACTTTCCGCCGCGCCTGGGGGCCGACCGCTGGGTGGCCATGATCGGCGCGCGCCACCACATGCTGCGCCGCGGGCCGGCGCGGCCGATCATCCTGGTGATGGTGGGCACGGCGGTGACGGTGGAGGCCATCGACCAGCACGGGCGCTTTCTGGGCGGGTTGATCCTGCCCGGCCACGGCATCATGCTGCGCGCGCTGGAGTCCGGCACCGCCGGCCTGCACGTGCCCACGGGCGACGTGGTCGAGTTTCCCACCAACACCAGCGACGCGCTGACCAGCGGCGGCACCTTCGCCATCGCCGGCGCCTGCGAGCGCATGTACCAGAACCTGTTTCGCCACTGCGACGCGCAGCCGCTGTGCCTGATGACCGGCGGCGCCGGCTGGAAGATGCTGCCGGCCATGACGCGGCCCTACGAGCTGGTCGAAAGCCTGATCTTCGACGGCCTGCTGGTGATCGCCCAGGAGCGCGAGCGCCTCAACGGCAACGGCTGATGGCCGGTCGCCGGTGGCCCTGCCGGCGCATGCTCACCGGTCATGCCGCTGTCGCCGCCAACCCATCCACCGCCTGGAACAGCGCCTGCCGCGCCTGGCTGACGACCTGGCCCTTCCAGGCGTCGGTGTCGGTGTAGAAGGCGCGCTTCAGGCGCGCCTTGATCTGCGCCGCCAGCTTGGGCGGCGCCTCGGGGTGCAGCGCCAGCCAGTGGTCGCCGCGCAGCGCGTCGATGATCTCGGGCACCGGCTCGGTGCCGTATTCGAGTGCGATGCCGGTGTAGGTGGCCTGCGGCGCGGCGTCGTGGATGGCGCCCCACATCAGGCCGGTGAGCAGCGCGCTGGTGCTGCTGCCGTCGTAGATCGAGGTCACGCCCTCGCCCCACCAGCGGCGCGCCCTGGCGATGGCGTCGGCATCGTCGCCGCCGGCCCAGATGCGTTCGCCCACGCCGTTGGGTCCCAGGCCGGTGTGCAGGTCGATCCAGGCCACCTGCCGCGCATGGGCGGCGTGCTGCGCCAGCACCGCGCGCAGGGTGCGGTGGCTCCAGGTGGGCGCGTGGCCGCCGAAGAACAAGCCGTCGGCAAACTCGTACTGCCCGCCCGAGACGGCGGCCTGCCAGGCCGGCAGGCCCTCGGCGTCGATGAAGGCCTGCACCGCGGCCTGGTTGGCGGCGTCGGGCGGCCAGGCCGCGGGCAGCAGCAGCGGGTGGGCGCGGCGGTAGCCTTCGTTGATTGGCAGCGGCCGGCTGAAATCGGCGAAGTTGCGGTTCAGGTCCACGTTCTCCTGCGTCACGCGGCGGATGTGCGAGAAGCCGTAGGGGTTCAGCGCGTGGAGGTAGAGCATCGCCACGCCGGCCGCGCGCGCCTTGTCGCGCCATTCGGCATCGTGCAGGGCGAACACCTGCACGCCGCTGCCGCAAAAGCCTTCCACGCCGTGGCACGCGCTGCTGACGATGAGCAGGCGCTCACTTTGCGGGGAGCCGTCCAGCGCCACGTCGAGTGCCAGCACCTCGCCGTCGCGGCCCGGCAGCGGGTGGGGGTGCGATGCGATCGGCGTGCCCGCCGCCGCCGCGGCCTCGAGGAACTTGACGCGCGCCTGGGCGTAGCGCTCGGAAAAGGCCTGGGGGATGGGGAGCATGGGGTCTCGATGACAAACGGCCCGGGGCGGTGAAGCCCCTTCCTTTTACGGCACCGGCCGGCCTGCCGGCGGCTGGTGGCCCAGCCATTGCTCGGTCAGCCGCACCCAGTAGGTGGCGCCCAGCGGGATCAGTTCGTCGTTGAAGTCGTAGTGCGGGTTGTGCAGGGTGCAGGGGCCGGCGTCGTGGCCGCCGCCCTCGTAGCCGGCGCGGTGGGCGCCGTCGCCGTTGGCGATGAAGCAGTAGGCGCCGGGCTTTTCCATCAGCATGAAGGAGAAGTCCTCGGCACCCATGGTCGGCTCCTGCGGCAGCGCATTGGCCGCGCCGACGATGCCGGCCATCACGCGGCGGGCGAAGTCGGCCTCGTAAGGCGTGTTGATGGTGGGCGGGTAGTTGCGGTGGAACTGGAAGTCGCACTGCGCGCCCAAGGCGGCGCTGATGCCTTCGGCCACCTCGCGCATGCGACGCTCGATCAGATCCAGCGTCTCGAAGGTGAAGGTGCGCACCGTGCCCTGGATCTCGCAGCTGTCGGGAATCACGTTGGTGGCCTCGCCGGCGTGGATCATGGTGACCGAGATCACCGCCGCCTCCACCGGCTTCTTGTTGCGCGTGACGATGGTCTGAAAGCCCTGCACGATCTGGCAGGCGATCGGCACCGGATCGCACCCCATGTGCGGCATGG
The DNA here is from genome assembly GCA_023394015.1 of Pseudomonadota bacterium. Classification (GTDB taxonomy): domain Bacteria; phylum Pseudomonadota; class Gammaproteobacteria; order Burkholderiales; family Burkholderiaceae_C; genus Ottowia. The sequence continues at coordinate 10,401 of JAEXBL010000065.1, forward strand.
CGGCGTGGCCGCCCTTGCCGGTGATGGTGATGCGGAACTCGTTGCTCGAGGCCATCACTGGCCCCGGGCTGACGGCGAACTGGCCCACCGGCATGCCGGGCCAGTTGTGCATGCCGAACACGGCCTCCATGGGGAAGCGCTCGAACAACCCGTCCTGGATCATCTCGCGCGCGCCGCCGCCGCCTTCCTCGGCCGGCTGGAAGATCAGGTACACCGTGCCGTCGAAGTCGCGGTGGGCCGCGAAGTGCTGCGCCGCCGCCAGCAGCATGGCGGTGTGGCCGGCGGGGCCGCAGGCGTGCATCTTGCCGGCGGGGCGGCTGGCATGGGCAAAGGTGTTGAACTCGGTCATCGGCAGCGCGTCCATGTCGGCGCGCAGGCCGATGGCGCGGCCCGACTTGCCGCCGTCGCGCCCATGCACGATGCCGACCACGCCGGTGGTGCCCAGGCCGCGGTGGATCGGGATGCCCCACTCGGTCAGCCTGGTCGCCACCAGCTCGGCGGTGCGCACCTCCTCGAAGCAAAGTTCGGGGTGCGCGTGGATGTCGCGCCGCAATTCGGTGATGGCTGCGGCCTGTGCCAGGATGGGCTCGATCAGGTTCATGGGCGCAGTCTATCCGCGCCCATGCCGGCGCGCTTTGCGCCACGGGCACGCCGGACGGCAGATGGCACACAATGCCGCTGTTGGCCGCCTGGCAGCGCGCCGCACGCCCCCAAGACCCGCAGACCGTGACCGTCAAGCAAGGATTCGAAAACGCTCGCCTGGTCGGCCGACCCGGCCCGGCGGTGCCCGCCGCGGCGTGGCGCGCACTGCGGCTGGCGGCCCTGCTGATCGGCGTGGCGGCGCTGGGCGCCTGCAGCTCGGCGGCGTACTACTGGCAGTCGGTGCACGGCCATTTGGCGCTGATGAACGCGGCGCGGCCGATCGACGAATTGCTGGCCGATCCGCAGGTAGCCAGCGAGCTCAAGGCCAGGTTGGAACTGGCGCGCCGCATCCGCGCCTTCGCCGTCAGCGACCTGGCCCTGCCCGACAACGCCAGCTACCACCGCTACAGCGACCTGAAGCGCCGCGCCGCGGTGTGGAACGTGGCGGCCGCGCCGCCCGATTCGCTGACGCTGAAGCGCTGGTGCTTTCCGGTGGTGGGCTGCGTCGGCTACCGCGGCTACTACGACGAGGCCGCGGCCCGGCGGCTGGCCGCGCAGCTTGAAGCGGAGGAAGGGCTGGAGGTGCGCGTGTACGGCGTGCCGGCCTATTCCACGCTGGGCTGGCTGAACTGGGCCGGCGGCGATCCGCTGCTGTCCACTTTCATCCGCTACCCCGAGGGCGAGCTGGCGCGCATGGTGTTTCACGAGCTGGCGCACCAGGTGATCTACGTGAACGACGACACCATGTTCAACGAGTCGTACGCCACCGCCGTGGAGCGCCTGGGCGTGCAGCACTGGCTGGCCACGCAGGCCAGCGCCGCCGCGCGGCGCGACTACGCGCGGTTCGACGAGCGGCGCCGCGCCTTTCGCCAGCTGAGCCGCGACACGCGCCGCGAGCTGGAGCAGGTCTACGCGCAGAAAGCGGCGCTGGCGCACGATCCGCAGGCGCTGCCAGCGCTGAAAGCGCAAGCCATGGGGCGCTTTCGCCAGCGCTACGCGGCGCTGAAGGCCGAATGGGTCGCGGCCGGTACGCCGTTCGACGGCTACGACCGCTGGGTGGCGGGCGCCAACAACGCCTTCTTCGGCGTCCAGGCAGCCTACGACGAACTGGTGCCGGGCTTCGAGGCGCTGTTCGCGCAGGTGGGCGGCGACTGGCCGCGCTTTCATGCCGCGGTGCGCGACCTGACGCGCCAGCCCAAGGCGGAGCGGCAGGCGCAACTGCGCACCCTGGCCGACACCGCCACGGCCCGCGACGAAGCGACGTCGCCCCGCCCGGCGGGGTGAATC
>JAEXBL010000113.1 GCA_023394015.1 Pseudomonadota bacterium
GGGCGGCAACGGCGGCAGCCGTTCGGCCAGGCCCGGCGCCCAGCGCGCCAGCACGGCGCGCGGCGCCCAGTGGCGCGGGTCGAGCACCGGCAGCTCGATGGCGTCGAGCGCGTTCTTCACCAGCAGGCCCAGCTCGGTGTCGCCTTCCATCACCAGGCGGCGGTTGAAGAACAGGGTGTCCGGGTCCTGCCGGCGCTGCGCCAGCAGCAGGAAGTCCTGCGCATTGGCGCTGATGGCCAGATCGGGCGCGACCTGCGGCGCGGCGGGCACGAAGCGCTGGCCGTTCCAACTGAAGTCGAAGGCCAGGCGCGCGTCGCGCACGCGGATCGACAGGCGCTTGCCTTGCAGCAGCGCGGTCACGTCGTCCGGCAGGTGCCGCGCCAGCGCCAGGTTGATGGCGCCGACCAGCAGCACCGAGCCGGGGTAGGCCGGCAGGCGCGACAGCACGGCGCCCACGGGGCGCGGCAGGGTGAAGGGCGGGGGCGGGGGAGTGCTCATGAGGCTGAGGATTCAGAGTAGAGGGCGTTAATAACAGCCGGACGCAGAGGGCGCGGAAACTGCGCAGAGGACGCAGAAGAATTCAGAAATTTCCATCGAATCGACTTGAAACCCTTTCCCATCAAGCGCAAGCAACCATGCATGAGTAAGGCATCGGTTTGTTCTGCGTCCTCTGCGAATCCTTTGCGTCCTCTGCGAATCCTTTGCGTCCTCTGCGTTCGGCTGTCCGGCTGTTGATTGGCGCACCTCGCTCACGCCAGCGCGGGCTGCACCAGGTCCAGCCCCGGCAGGCCGTGCCAGTAGCCATTGCAGGGCGCACCGGGCATCAGCGGACGCATCTGCTCCAGCGCATCGGCAGCGGGCTCGGGGGTGTGGCGGGCGGCGTCGAAGGCGGCGATCAGCTCGGCCATGTGCTGCGATTGCGGCGACAGGCGCAGCACGTCGACCCCCAGCGCGCGCAGCGCCGGCACGTCGTTGATCAGGTTGTGCACCCGCGCCGACTGGGTCTGGATGCCGTTGAGCACCAGGAAGGGCTCGCCCTCGCGCGTGTGCAGCAGCTGGCCGTCGGGGTGCTCGATGCAGCGAAAGCCGCAATCGTCCTTGGGCAGGTTGTGGTGCCGCGCGGTGAAGCAGCGGGCCGAAAACGCCAGCGGCAGGCGGCCGTAGGCCAGGACTTCGGTTTCCAGCCCCGCGGGCCGGCCCTGTTGCAGCACGGCCAGGTCGTCCCGCTGCATCTCCAGCGGCGCCACCCAGCGGCTGGCGCCCAGCCCCGCCATCCAGGCCAGCGCATCGGGGTTGAACAGGTTGAGCTGCGGGCCGGCCACGAAGGGACGCAGGTTGGCGAGCTGGTGCACCGCGCCCATGTCGTTGGCCTCGACGAGGAATTCCTCGTCGCGCGCGATCTTGTGCATGGCGGCCACGTCGGAGCCGGATTCGAGCAGCACCATGGTCGACAGCACCGCCTGCTTGCCGGCGTTGCGCAGCAGGCGGGCGACGTCCAGCCAGTCGCCGTGGCGCAGCTCGTGGCGGCGCGAGCACACCACCTGGCCGACGTAGACCACGTCGACCGGCGTCTCGGCGATCGCCTGGTAGAACTCGAACACGGCGCTGCGCGGCCAGTAGAACTGGAGCGGACCCAGGGCTAGCTTCATCTTGGTTCTTTCAGTTCTTTGATGGCGTCATGCACCACGCACGGCGGCAGAAATCGGTGCTGCGCATGCGAGGGCAGCCGCGCAAGAGCCGCCCCGCCGCGCAGGCTGCGTCCCCCAACGCGCCAGCGCGAAGCGCGCAGAGAACAGGGGCAGCTTGACGCTTTCAGTTCTTCGACGGCGTCATGCGCCACGCACAGCGGCAGAAATCGGCGTTGTGCATTCGAGGGCAGCCGCGCACGAGCCGCCCGCCGCGCAGGCTGCGTCCCCCAACGCGCCAGCGCGAAGTGCGGAGAGAGCAGGGGGAAGCTTGACGCTTTCAGTTCTTCGACGGCGTCATGCACCCCGCACAGCGGCAGAAATCGGCACTGCGCATTCGAGGGCAGCCGCGCAAGGGCCGCCCCGCCGCGCAGGCTGCGTCCCCCTTCCCGGAGCGCGAAGCGCGCAGAGAGAAGGGGGAAGCCGCGCAAGCGGCTCAGGGGGTTGCTCGTCATTTCCACGGCCGGTGGTAGGCGCCCAGCGTGTGCTGCTGGCCTTCGGCCACCTGGTCCAGGCTGGCCATCCAGGCGCTCTTCGGGGTGTACAGGTGGCCCTGCGCCAGGCAGTGGTCGATGGCTTCGCGCCAGACTTGGGTCACTTGCGCCACGTAGGCGGGGCTGCGCTGGCGCCCTTCGATCTTGAAGGCGCGCACGCCCATCTGGACGAGCTGGGGCAGCAGCTCCAGCGTGTTCAGGCTGGTGGGCTCTTCGAGCGCGTAGTAGCTGCGCTCGTCGCCGACGTCGAAGCGGCCCTTGCACAGGGTGGGGTAGCCGGCGTTCTCGCCCGGGCCGTAGCGGTCGATCAGCACCCCGTTCAGGCGCGACTCCAGCCCCCGGGGCGTTTCCTGCCAGCGCACCGCCTTGGCCGGCGAGCACACGCCGTGCGTGTTGGGCGACTCGCCGGTGGCGTAGGACGACAGGGCGCAGCGCCCCTCGACCATCACGCACAGGCTGCCGAAGGCGAACACCTCGATCTCCACCGGCGTGCGCCGCAGCACCTGGCGCACCTGCTCCAGCGACAGCACGCGCGGCAGCACCGCGCGCTGGATGCCGAACTGCTGGTGGTACAGGTTGATGGCGTCGTGGTTGGTGGCCGAACCCTGCACCGACAGGTGCAGGCGCAGCTGCGGATGCCGGCGTGCGGCGTACTGCATCAGGCCGGGGTCGGCCAGGATCACGGCATCGATGCCCCAGGCGGCGGCGCGGTCCAGCGCAGCGCGCCAGGGCGCCGGGTTGCGGGCCTGCGGGTAGGTGTTGAGCGCCAGCAGCACCTTGCGCCCGCGCTGGTGCGCATAGGCGATGCCGCTCTGGATGGCGGCCTCGTCGAAGTTCAGCCCGGCGAAATTGCGCGCGTTGGTGGCGTCGCGCAGGCCCAGGTAGACACAGTCGGCGCCCGCATCCACGGCCGCCTTCAGGGCGGGCAGGCTGCCGGCGGGGCAGACCAGCTCAGGGGCGGGGGTGCCCACGGTGGCGGTGGGCGCGGTGGTGGTGGCATCGGTCACGGCAAGGCTCTTTCGGCTGGCGCTGGGCAGTCAGCCGTGCACCGCGCTTCGCAAGAAAGTCGCGCCACGGCCCGCCAGGCGCCGCGAACCTTATGCCCATGAAAAACCCCTGCGACTGATCTCGATCAAGTGCAGGGGGATCATTCCTGATTGCTTTACTCGGAATTGACCGAGTTCAGGAATGGGCCGCGCCGCCGGCGGCACGGCAGGCCGGCGTCAGGCGCCGAAGAAGCTCTTGAGCCGGTCGGTCCAGCTTTCGGTGCTGGGCGAGTGCTTGGCGCCGCCTTTCTTCAGCGACTCGTCGAATTCCTTGAGCAGCTTGCGCTGGTGCTCGGTCAGCTTGACCGGCGTCTCGATGCTCATGTGGCAGTACAAATCGCCCGGGTAGGACGAGCGCAGGCCCTTGATGCCCTTGCCGCGCAGGCGGAACTGCTTGCCGGCCTGGGTGCCGTCGGGAATGTCGATGGCGGCCTTGCCGTTCAGCGTGGGCACCTCGATCTCGCCGCCCAGCGCCGCGGCGGCAAAGCTGATCGGCACCACGCAGTGCAGGTCGTCGCCGTCGCGCTCGAAGATGTCGTGCTTCTTGATGCGGATCTCGATGAACAGATCGCCCGGCGGGCCGCCGTTGGTGCCCGGCTCGCCGTTGCCGGTGGAGCGGATGCGCATGCCGTCGTCGATGCCGGCGGGAATCTTCACCTCCAGCGTCTTCTGTTGCTTGACCTTGCCCTGGCCGTGGCAGCTGGTGCAGGGGTCCTTGATCAGCTTGCCGGTGCCGCGACAGTGCGGGCAGGTCTGCTGCACGCTGAAGAAGCCCTGGCGCATCTGCACCACGCCCTGGCCGTGACAGGTGCCGCAGGTGGTGGCGCTGGTGCCGGGCTTGGCGCCGCTGCCGTGGCAGGTGTCGCAGTCGTCCCAGCTGGGGATGCGGATCTGCGCCTCCTTGCCGGCAGCGGCTTCCTCCAGCGTGATCTCCATGGCGTAGCTGAGGTCGGCGCCGCGGTACATCTGCTGGCCGCCGCGCCCGCGCGCGCCGCCGAAGATGTCGCCGAAGATGTCGCCAAAGGCCTCGGCAAAGCCGCCAAAGCCCTCGGGGCCGCCACGCATGTTCGGGTCCACCCCCGCATGGCCGTACTGGTCGTAGGCGGCCTTCTTCTGCGGGTCGGACAGCATCTCGTAGGCCTCCTTGGCCTCCTTGAACTTGACCTCGGCACTGGCCGCCGCATCGCCCTGGTTGCGGTCGGGGTGGTACTTCATCGCCAGCTTGCGATAAGCCCGCTTGATTTCATCGTCGCTGGCGTTCTTGGGAACACCGAGGACTTCGTAGTAGTCGCGCTTTGCCATAGAAAGGTTCAGCGTTCAGCGTTCGGCGTTGAGCGAGTTGCGCAGCCCGTTCAGGAGTGCGTACAGCCGATCGATGACGGTTTGCAGTTGATCCAGGTCCGTGGAAGATAAAAACCCAAGCTCCGCGGACAACAGAGCCTGGGTTTGCAGCTCGTTCAGCGAGCCGCGCGCAATGGTGACAAAGCTGGAAAAGTCCTTCTTGGTCGAGCGGCCAGCGCCTTCCGCCAGATTGGACGGTATCGAGACGCTGGCCCGGCGCATCTGGGCCTTGAGCCCGAACGCTTCCGCGGGCGGAAAGCGCTCGGTCAACTGGTAGGTCAGCCTGGCAAGTTCAAACGCAACCTGCCAAGCCACCAGTTCGCGGAAATTCCGCACGCCAAGCGCTCAACGCCAAACACTCAACCTTCTTTCTTGACTTCCTTGACCTCGGCGTCCACCACGTTGTCGTCCGCGGCGGCGGAAGATTGCGCGCCCGCACCCGGCGCGGCGCCGGCTCCGGCGGCTTCGGCGGCGGCGGCCGCGTCGGCGTACATCTTTTCGCCCAGCTTCTGGCTGGTGCTCATCAGGGCCTCGGTCTTGGCGTCGATGGCGGCCTTGTCGTCGCCCTTGAGGGCTTCTTCCAGTTCCTTGATGGCGGCCTCGATCTGGTCCTTCTCGCCAGCCTCCAGCTTGTCGCCGTGCTCGGTGAGCGACTTGCGCACGCTGTGCACCATGGCATCGCCCTGGTTGCGGGCCTGCACCAGCTCCAGCTTCTTGTGGTCCTCGGCGGCATTCAGCTCGGCGTCCTTGACCATCTGCTCGATCTCGGCCTCGGACAGGCCCGAGTTGGCCTTGATGGTGATCTTGTTCTCCTTGCCGGTGCCCTTGTCCTTGGCCGACACGTGCAGGATGCCGTTGGCGTCGATGTCGAAGGTGACCTCGATCTGCGGCAGGCCGCGCGGGGCCGGCGGAATGCCTTCCAGGTTGAACTCGCCCAGCAACTTGTTGCCGGTGGCCATCTCGCGCTCGCCCTGGTAGACCTTGATGGTCACGGCCGGCTGGTTGTCGTCGGCGGTGGAGAAGGTCTGCGCGAACTTGGTCGGGATGGTGGTGTTCTTGGTGATCATCTTGGTCATCACGCCGCCCAGGGTCTCGATGCCCAGCGACAGCGGGGTGACGTCGAGCAGCAGCACGTCCTTGCGGTCGCCCGAGAGCACCTGGCCCTGGATGGCGGCGCCGACGGCCACGGCCTCGTCGGGGTTGACGTCCTTGCGCGGCTCCTTGCCGAAGAACTCCTTGACCTTCTCCTGCACCATGGGCATGCGGGATTGGCCGCCGACCAGGATCACGTCGTGGATGTCGCGCACGGCCACGCCGGCGTCCTTGATGGCGATGCGGCAGGGCGCGATGGAGCGCTCGATCAGCTCCTCGACCAGGCTTTCCAGCTTGGCGCGGGTGAGCTTGATGTTCAGGTGCTTCGGGCCCGAGGCGTCGGCCGTGATGTAGGGCAGGTTGATGTCGGTGGCAGCGGCCGAGGACAGCTCGATCTTCGCCTTCTCGGCGGCTTCCTTCAGGCGCTGCAGGGCCAGCACGTCGTTCTTCAGGTCGACGCCGGCTTCCTTCTTGAACTCGGTGATGACGTAGTCGATGATGCGCTGGTCGAAGTCCTCGCCGCCCAGGAAGGTGTCGCCATTGGTGGCCAGCACCTCGAACTGCTTCTCGCCGTCGACGTCGGCGATCTCGATGATGGAGATGTCAAAGGTGCCGCCGCCCAGGTCGTAAACGGCGATCTTGCGGTCGCCCTTTTCCTGCTTGTCCAGGCCAAAGGCCAGGGCCGCGGCGGTGGGCTCGTTGATGATGCGCTTGACCTCCAGCCCGGCGATGCGGCCGGCGTCCTTGGTGGCCTGGCGCTGGCTGTCGTTGAAGTAGGCCGGCACCGTGATGACGGCCTCGGTGACCGCTTCGCCCAGGTAGTCCTCGGCGGTTTTTTTCATCTTGCGCAGGATTTCGGCGCTGATCTGCTGCGGTGCCAGCTTCTGGCCGCGCACTTCCACCCAGGCGTCGCCGTTGTCGGCCTTGACGATCTGGTAGGGCATCAGGTCGATGTCCTTTTGCACCTCTTTCTCGCTGAACTTGCGGCCGATCAGGCGCTTGACGGCGTAGATGGTGTTCTTGGGGTTGGTGACGGCCTGGCGCTTGGCCGGCGCGCCGACCAGGATTTCACCGTCTTCCTGGTAGGCGACGATGGACCGCGTGGTGCGCCCGCCCTCGGCGTTCTCGATCACCTTGGTCGAGTTGCCTTCCATGACGGACACGCACGAGTTGGTGGTGCCCAGGTCGATGCCGATGATCTTTGCCATGTTGTTCTCCGTGGATGCTGAATGAGTTGAGTTGTCTTGAAGCTGCGGCTTGGTCGTGCGAATTCAAGGCTGGGATGACAAATGACGGCGGCTGCGCCGGCCTATGACAAATGACAAAGCGCCAGTGCTGCCGGAACCTTTTGTCATTTGTCATTGAAGCCGCGCAGCGGCGAAGTCATTCGTCATCGGCCGGTCATTGGCCGGCGGCCACCGTCACCAGCGCCGGGCGCAGCACGCGCTCGGCGATGGTGTAGCCCTTTTGCAGCACGCTGACCACGGTGTTGGCCTCTTGATCGGCCGGCACCATGCTGATGGCCTGCTGGTTGGCGGGGTCGAACTTGTCGCCGGCGGCGGGGTTGACCTCGACCACCTTGTTGCGCTCCAGGGCGCTGAGCAACTGGCGCAGCGTGGCCTCGGTGCCTTCGCGCAGCTGCTCGGCGGTGGCGTTGTCCACCTTCAGGCCGGCCTCCAGGCTGTCCAGCACGGGCAGCAGGCTTTCGGCGAAGGACTCGATGGCGAACTTGCGGATCTTGGCCACCTCGTCGTCGGCGCGGCGGCGGGCGTTCTGGGCCTCGGCCTGGGCACGCAGCGCCTGGTCCTGCAGCTCGGCCACCTGGGCCTGGAGCGCGTCGAACTCGGCCTGGGCGTTGTCCAGCTGGGCCGCCGCATCGGCGGCGTTGGGGGCGGGCCCCCCCCCCCCCCCAGGCGGGGGGG
>JAEXBL010000139.1 GCA_023394015.1 Pseudomonadota bacterium
GGCGCCAGGGCCGCGGGCGGGGCGGCGGCTTGCGCGGCGGCCTCCGGCGCGTGGGGTGGCGGTGCCTCGGGCGCGCCGTCGGGCGGCACCACCTCGGTCAGCGTGGGCACGAAGCGCGGCAGGTCCGGCGGGGGCGGCGTGTCGTCGGTGGGCATGGCTTACTCCTTCACGGCCACATCATGCCGCTGGATGGTGTAGCCCCGGTCGGCGTAGTGGCGCCAGCGCTGGCGGGCGTGGGCGCGGTCGGCGTCGTCGGTGGCCACCAGCTCGATCAGGCGCTCGAAGCGCTCGAAGCCCTCGGGCACCGCATCGCCCAGGTGCACCAGCACGCCGGCCTGCGGCAGCTCGGCACAGCTCTCGGCCAGCACGATGGGCGTGGCGGCGCGCACCGCTTCCGGCGCGGTGGCCAAGCAATGCGGGATGAAGTCCAGTGCCGAGAAGCTCCACAGCTGCGTGTTCAGCGCCGCCAGCGTGTCGGCCGGCGCCACCACGCCCACCGGCCCGCCGGTAGCGTAGGCCTTGCGCAGCAGGCGGCAGGCGTAGCCCAGCTTGTCGGGCACGTTGAAGTGGAAGGCCACCTCGGTCACAGAAGCCCCCCCCTGAGGCGCTGCCGCGCCTTCCCCCCAGGGGGACAAGGCCAGCGGCCGGTGCAAGCCCGGCCGCGGCCTTCGCGCATGGCCTGCTCCGCGGCCAGCGGGGGGCCTGCTTCGCGGCCCGATGGACGGCGCGTGGCAGGGGTGGTCGGCATGCGCATGGCGTGGGCTGCGCAGGATTGCTTAACCGCGTTTGCCCTTGCCGCCTGTCTTGGTTTTGGCCTTGGCTTTCTTGGTCGGCGCGGCCTGGGGCTCCTCCGCCACAGGCTGGCCGGCCTGGCCCAGCAGGTAGTGCACCAGCAGGCCCACCGGGCGGCCGGTGGCCCCCTTGGCGCTGCCGCCTTTCCAGGCGGTGCCGGCGATGTCCAGGTGCGCCCAGCTGAATGCGGATGCAAAGCGCTGCAGGAACTTGGCCGCCGTCACGGCACCGGCCGGGCGGCCGCCCACGTTGCCCACGTCGGCGAAATTGCTCTTCAGCGATTCAGCGTAGTCCTCGTCCAGCGGCATGCGCCAGCACAGGTCGTCGGCGCGGTCGCCGGCAGCCAGCAGGGCCTCGGCCAGCCCGTCGTCGCCGGCGAACAGGGCGCTGCGCACACTGCCCAGGGCGATCACGCAGGCGCCGGTGAGCGTCGCGATGTCGATCACGGCGCGCGGCTTGAAGCGCTCGGCATAGGTCAGCGCGTCGCACAGCACCAGGCGGCCCTCGGCGTCGGTGTTCAGCACCTCGATGGTCTGGCCGTCCATGCTGGTGACCACGTCGCCGGGCTTGATGGCGCCGCCGTCGGGCATGTTCTCGCAGGCTGGGATCAGGCCGACCACGTTCAGCGCCGGCTTCAGCTCGCCCAGCGTGCGGAACACGCCCAGCACGCTGGCGGCGCCGCTCATGTCGAACTTCATCTCGTCCATCTCGGGCGCCGGCTTGAGCGACACGCCGCCGGTGTCGAAGGTGATGCCCTTGCCCACCAGCACCACCGGCGCCTCGGACTTGGCCGCGCCGTCGTAGCGCAGCACGATGAAGCGCAGCGGCTCCTTCGAGCCCTGGGCCACGGCCTGGAAGGCGCCCATGCCGAGCTTGGCGACTTCCTTGGGGCCCAGCAGCTCGCAGCTGATGCGCGGCAGCTTGGCCAGCGCCTCGGCCGCCTCGCCCAGCAGCGTCGGCGTGGCGTGGTTGCCGGGGCGGTTGGCCCACTCGCGGGCCTGGCGCACGCCGTTGGCAATGCCCACGGCCTGGCGGAAGGGCTCGCGCAGCGGTGCCGCATCGGGCACGCCGATGACGGCCTGCCCAATCTGCGGCGGTGCCTTGGCGGCCTGGCCGTTCTTGGGCTTCTTCTTGCCCTTGGTGGCGGTGTAGACGTAGCAGGCATCGGCCAGGGCCAGCACCGCGGCGCGCAGCGCGCCCGCGTCGGCCGGCTGGGCAAAGCACAGCGTCAGCGCCTTGGCCGGGCTGCCCTTGAGCGCCGCCACGGCCGCGGCCACGGCCTTGCGCACCTTGGGCGCGGCGCCGTCGCCGATGCCGGCCAGCACCACGCGCTCGGCCGCCACGCGGGCCGCGCCGTAGCTGTGCAGCACGGCGCCGGCCTCGGTCTTGAAGTCCTCGCTGGCGCGGGCGCGGTCGATCAGCGCCGACAGGGCGTCGGTGCCCGATTCATGGCTGTCGGCCACCAGCACGACGAGTGCCGGCGTCTTGCTGGCGGCGGCTTCCGCCAGGCGCAGGGTCTTGAGTTCGAAGTCCATAATTCATGTTTTCCTTCTCGCACGATGTTATTCGATTCGTCCTTACGCAAGGAGCTGGGCCGCAGCTTCGGCGCCACCTTGGTGGTGCTGGTCACCATCGTCATGACGGTGATGCTGATCCGCACGCTGGGCCAGGCCTCGGTGGGCAAGGTCAACCCGTCCGAGGTGCTGCTGATCATGGGCTTCACGGTGCTGGGGCACCTGCCCACCATTCTCACGCTGAGCCTGTTCGTGGCCATCACCGCCACGCTGACGCGCATGTACGCCGACAGCGAGATGGTGGTGTGGTTCGCCAGCGGCCAGGGGCTGCTGGCCTTTCTGAAACCCACGCTGCGCTTTGCCTGGCCGGTGCTGCTGGCGGTGGCGGTGCTGGCCATCGTGGTCTGGCCCTGGTCGAACCACCAGATTCGCGAGCTGCGCGACCGCTACCAGGGCCGCGGCGACATCGAGCGCGTGGCGCCCGGGCGCTTCATCGAATCGGCCGGCGGCCAGCGCGTGTTCTTCATCGACAAGGACCGCGCCGACGCGCAAAGCGGGCACAACATCTTCATCGCCACGCAGGAGCACGGCCGCGAGACCGTGACCTCGGCGCAGAGCGGACGGCTCGAGGTAGTCAAGGGCCAGCGCTTCGTGATCCTGGGCAAGGGCTACCGCATGGAGGCCGACGGCGCCAGCGGCAGCACCCGGGTGAGCGACTTCGTCGAGTTCGGCAACCGCATCAGCCCGCAGGTCGTGGGCCCCACCGACAACGATTCGCCGCGCATGAAGCCCACGCCCACGCTGCTGCGCGAGCCCACGCCGCGCCACCAGGCCGAGCTGTCGTGGCGCCTGGGGCTGACGCTGGCGGCGCTGAACTGCGTGCTCATCGCGCTGGCCACCACGCGGGTCAACCCGCGCGTGGGGCGCAGCGCCGGGCTGATGTTCGCGCTGTTTGCCTTTGCCACCTACTACAACCTGATCGGCATGGGCGAAAACTGGATCGGCCACGGCAAGCTGGGGGTGGCGGCCTACCTGCTGCTGCTGCACGGCGGCATCTTCGTGCTGGCCCTGGGCGGGCTGCTGGCACGCCACCACGACTGGCTGGGCCGCTGGCGCCTGCGCCGCCCCGGCAGGAGCGCCGCCGCATGAGGACCATCCGCCGCCTGATCTACAGCGAGGTGCTGCGCGCCGTCGGTTTTGTCACCCTGGCGTTCCTGGCGCTGTTCTTCTTCTTCGACATGGTCGACCAGATGGGCGAGCTGAACCACGGCGCGGCGCGCGGCTACACGCTGCGCTACGCGCTGCTGTACGTGGCGCTGCAAATCCCCAACCACTTCTACGAGCTGCTGCCGATTGCCGTGCTGATCGGCACCATTTACGTGATGGCGCGGCTGGCGGCCGGCTCCGAATTCACCATCCTGCGCACCAGCGGGTTGGGGCCGCTGCGCGCGCTGGGCACGCTGCTGCTGCTGGGCGCCGCCTTCGTGGCCGTCACCTTCGTCTTTGGCGACTACGTGGCGCCGGCCGCCAACCGCACGGCGCAGAACCTGCAGGCCCGCTTTCTGGGCGACATCACCGTGGGCCGCACCGGCGCCTGGATGAAGGAGCGGCAGGACAGCACCAACCATTCGGTCAACGTCGGCGCCCTGGCCGCCGACGGCACCATGAACCAGGTGCGCATCTACGAGTTCGCCAACGACAGCGGGCAGCTGCTGTCCACCACCAAGGCCGCGCGCGGCCGTTTTGGCCCCGGCGGCTGGGACCTGGCCGAGGTGGAGCGCCGCAGCTTCGGGCAGGCCTCGCAGCAGGCCCAGGCCCGCGTGGAGGTGGCGCACCTGGCGCAATGGCACTGGCCCACGCAGCTGTCGCAGGACATGGTGGCGGCCGCCCTGCTCAGCCCCGACCGCATGCAGACGCTGGACCTGTTCCAGTACATCAACCACCTGAAGGACAACGGCCAGAACGCCCAGCGCTACGAAATCGAGTTCTGGCGCAAGGTGTTCTACCCCTTGAGCTGCCTGGTGATGATGGTGCTGGCCCTGCCCTTTGCCTACCTGCACTTTCGCGCCGGCAACATTGCGGGCTACGTGTTCATCGGCGTGCTGGTGGGCATCAGCTTCTTCCTGCTGAACAACGTGTTCGGCTTCGTCGGCAACCTGCGCAACTGGCAGCCCTGGCTGGCGGCGGCGGCGCCGGGGCTGATCTACTCGGTGCTGTCGCTGGGCGCCTTCGGCTGGCTGGTGCTGAGGCAGTAGCGTGGCACCTGCTGCAACGCCCGCCCCTGCCGCTGCCGGCGCCCGCCCCGCCATCGTGCTGTTCGCGCACGGCTCGCGCGATCCGCTGTGGCGCGCGCCCATCGAGGCCGTGGCCCAGCGCATCCGCGCCCTGGCACCCCATGCCACCGTGGCCTGCGCCTACCTGGAATACACCGAGCCCACGCTGGACGCCGCCGTCGCCCAGCTGGCCGCCGGCGGCGCCACGGCCATCACCGTGTGGCCCATGTTCCTGGGCACCGGCCGCCATGCGCGCGAGGACTTGCCGCGCCTGGTCGATGCGCTGCAAGAGCAGTACCCGGCGATTGCCTTCAGCCTGCAGCCGGCGATTGCCGAGCACCCCGAGGTGCTGCAGGCCATGGCCTTTGCGGCGCTGCAGGACAGCCATCTTTAGATGCAATTCGGCATAATGATGGGGTTTCTTATTCAGACAACCCCATGAACCTGCACCAATTCCGCTTCGTCCAGGAGGCCGTGCGCCGCAACCTGAACCTGACCGAGGCGGCCAAGGCCCTGCACACCTCGCAGCCGGGCGTGTCCAAGGCCATCATCGAGTTGGAGGAAGAACTCGGCATCGAGATCTTCACCCGCCACGGCAAGCGCCTCAAGCGCATCACCGAGCCCGGCCAGCACGTGCTGGAGAGCATCGCCATCATCATGCGCGAGGTCGGCAACCTCAAGCGCATCGGCGAGCAATACAGCCAGCAGGACACCGGCACCCTGTCCATCGCCACCACCCACACCCAGGCGCGCTACGTGCTGCCGCCGCCCGTGGCCAAGCTGCGCGAGCAGTACCCCAAGGTCAACATCAGCCTGCACCAGGGCTCGCCCGACGACGTGGCGCGCATGGTGATTGAGGAAACGGCCGACATCGGCATCGCCACCGAGTCGCTGGCCAATTACCCCACCCTCGTCACCCTGCCCTGCTACGAATGGCAGCACGTGCTGGTGCTGCCCGCCAGCCACGCGCTGGCCAAGAAGCCGCGCCTGACGCTGGAGGACATCGCCGCCGAGCCGCTGATCACCTACCACCCCTCCTACACCGGGCGCACCCGCATCAACGCCGCCTTTGCCCAGCGCCAGCTGCAGCCCAGCGTGGTGCTCGAGGCCATCGACTCCGACGTCATCAAGACCTATGTGCGCCTGGGCCTGGGCATCGGCATCGTGGCCGAGATGGCCGTGGCCGGCGACAAGGACAGCGACCTCGTCTCGCGCCCCCTGGGCCAGCTGCTGGGCCAGAACGTGGCCCGCATCGCCCTCAAGCGCAGCGCCTATCTGCGCGACTTCGTCTACCACTTCGCCAGCCTGCTGTCCGACCGGCTCGACAAGGACCTGATCCAGAAAGCCATGACCGGGCACGTGGCCGACTACGAGCTGTAAAAAACTGCATCATTGATAGCCTCTGCGCCCGCCCATCAAGCGCTGGCGACCGATTTGATCGTTTGTTCCATCGTTCATCCGTAGCCCGGCCGCAGCGCCGCCCACCTGGGCCGTGCGCCTGAACCCCCCCCCCCCCCCCCCCACAACAAGACCCCCCCCCC
>JAEXBL010000200.1 GCA_023394015.1 Pseudomonadota bacterium
GCTCACCGGCGCTTTTCACGAGGACGGCCTGGCCGACACCGCCGACGGCCTGGGCGGCGGGCTGACGCGCGAGCGCGCCTTGGCCATCATGAAGGATTCGCGCATCGGCAGCTACGGCACGCTGGCGGTGGTGCTGGCGCTGGGGCTGAAGGTGGCGCTGACGGCGCTGCTGGCGCAACAGGGCGCCGGCCTGGCTGCGGCGGCCGTGCTGGCCGCGCACGTGCTGTCGCGCGCCGCGCCGCTGGCCGTGATGCGGGCCATGCCCTACGTCGGCGAGGCCGATGGCAGCAAGGCCAAGCCGCTGGCCGACGCGATCTCGCGGCGCGGCCTGTGGACCGGCCTGGCCTGGTCGCTGCCGGCGCTGGGGCTGCTGGGGTGGGGCGTTGGGTTTTGGGCCGTGGCGGCGGCGGCGCTGCTGTGGGCGCTGGCGCTGGGCCACATGGGCCGCCTGCTGCGCCGGCGCCTGCAGGGCTTTACCGGCGACACCCTGGGCGCCACGCAGCAGCTGTGCGAGCTAGCGCTGCTGCTGGGCGTGGCGCTGGCGCAGCCATGAGCACCTTGTGGCTGCTGCGCCATGCCCCGGTGCTGGCCGCGCCGGGCCTGTGTTACGGCGCCAGCGACCTGCCGGCCGACGCCACCGCCACGCAGGCGGCGGCGCAGGCGATGGCGGCGCGCTTGCCGCCGGGCATCGCCGTGCAGCACTCGCCGCTGCAAAGATGCGAGTTGCTGGCGCATTCTCTGCAAGTGCTGCGGCCTGATTTGGTGCCGAGCACCGATCCCCGCCTGCGCGAGATGGACTTCGGCGCCTGGGAAGGCCGGCGCTGGGCCGAGCTGCCGCGCGCCGAGTTCGACCGCTGGCTGGCCGACTTTGCCGGCACCCCGCCGGCCACCGGCGCCGAGAGCGTGCGCGCGCTGATGGCCCGCGTGAGCGAAGCCTGGGCCGACTGGCGCGCCAGCGGCGCCGACGCGCTGTGGATCACCCACGCCGGCGTGATGCGCGCCGCGCTGCTGCTGTCGCGCGGCGTCAGCTTGCCCGCCAGCGCCGCCGACTGGCCGGCCGACGAACTGCCGTTGGGTCAGGTGTTGACGCTGCGCGTGGCTTGAGGTGCCGGGTCGGTGGGCGCGGCCAAGATCGGCGCCCACAGCGCGGCTGACCGTGGCTTGCGCGCTGCCGCCCGTGGCGCTAGCATCACTGTATGTATGAACAGTATTCCCTGTTCGCCGACGCCACCGCCGTGCCGCTGGTGCGCGATGCCGAAGGCGGCATCCGCTACCACCCGGCCTGCGTGCCCGAACACACGGCGGCGGCCTGGCTGAAGGCATTGTTGCCCCTGATCCGTTGGCGCAGCGAGGAGCGGCCGATGTACGACCGCATCGTCGCCGTGCCGCGCCTGATGGCCAGCCTGGCGCTGGATGACGCGGCGCGGCCGGCCTGCATCGACGCCGCGCTGGCGGCGGTGCGGGCGGTGGCGCCGGCGCCCTACACGCGCGTGGGACTCAACCTGTACCGCGGCGGGCGCGACAGCGTGGCCATGCACAACGACCGCCTGCACGGCCTGGCGGCGAGCCAGCCGATCGCCATCCTGTCGCTGGGCGCGGCGCGCGACATGCTGATCCGCGCCAAAAGCGGCGGCGCCAGCCAGCGCGTGCGCCTGGCGCCGGGCAGCGTGCTGGTGATGAGCCACGCGTCGCAGCGCACGCACGAGCACGGCATCCCGAAAAGCGCCGACGACCCGGGGCCGCGCATCAGCCTGGCGTTTCGGGTGCGGCGGAGCGTGGTGCGACGCGCTGCCAACGATGGATTTGCGTTGACTCGATCACTGGCCACAGGCATCGATAACTACTGGGTCAAAGGCCGACTGACAGATTGCTCTGAGCCTGCCTCGAGCACCCGTTGATAGTTGTCGCGCAGCAGCACACCAGCGTAGTACACGTGTTCGCGCATCAATTGTTCCGCGCGCTGAGGGTGTCCATCGATCACCGCCTGAGTAATGCGATGGTGGTCGTCATGCGATCGCAGGATGATCCAGTGGTCGTGCCACAGCATGATGCGGTCGGAGGCGAAGGGCACGGCCTGTGCCTGGGCGGCGAAGCGTTCCAGCCAGGCATTGCCGGCGGCGTGGATCAATGTGTTATGGAAGGTCACATTCATCTGCTGATAAGCAGGCAGATCACGCGGCAGCAGCTTGCCCTTGGCCAGAATCGCATCCCCGGTGCGAAGGCAGTCGCGCAGTACGCTGGCATCTTGTTCGCTCAGCCCTCGCGTGGCGACCAAGCGGCACGCCAGACCTTCCAGATTGGCGCGAACCTCGTAGGCATCTAGAACGTCCGACAGTGCGAAGCTGCGGACCAGATAGCCGCGCTTGGGCTGGTGGTCGATCAACCCCTCGATCGCCAACTCAGCCAGCGCAGCACGCACTGGCGTGCGCGAGACGGAGAGGCTTTGGGCAACCGGGATTTCCTCCAGTCGCTGTCCCGGCGCCAACTGGCCGGACAGGATCCAACTGCGCAGGGTTTCGGTGACTTGGCGGGCCAGTGTGCTCATGGGGATATGTATACATGAAAGCTTAGTGCTCCAACTTGTACTGGGGAAATATCGGGAAAGTACCTAGGAAATATCTTTCTCATGTATACACAATCCCAAGGATGGATAGTTCCCATACATCTCGGCTGGCGTTGGTGACTGGTGGCGGTCGAGGCATTGGCGCAGCAGTTTGCCGTGAACTCGCGGCACAGGGTCTGCGGCTGGTCGTGACGGACATGGATGCCGGCAACGCAGCCCGCGTGGCCTCCAAGTTGGGAGCCGACCACCTGTACCGGGCCCTGAATGTCACGGATGAGGCCAGGGTGCAGCAGGTGTTCGACGAGCTCGAGGACGAGGTGGGACCGGTGTCGGTCCTGGTGTGCGTCGCCGGGGTGCTGCTGCATCCGGGCGGGCAGCGCGCCATGATCTGCGACACCAATTTGGCCGACTGGCAGACCACCTTCGACGTCAATGCGCGCGGCACCTTTCTGTGTGGTCGCGCCATGTTGCGGGCGCGGTCAAGGCGACCGGTCGAGCATGGTCGCATCGTGACTTTCGGCTCGGTGGCGGCGCAACTGGGCGGCTACCGGTCAAGTGCGACTTACATTGCCGCGAAGTCGGCGGTCATGGGGCTGACCAAAGCGATGGCGCGCGAGGCGGCCCCCCTGGGCATCACGGCCAATGCCGTGGCGCCCGGTCTGATCGACACTGACATGCTGCGCAGCACCGTGGCCAGCAGTGGCGCGCTGCAGGCGGCTGCGCAAGCCATCCCGCTGGGCCGCATCGGTACGGTGGACGACGTGGCGGCCGCAGTCGGGTTTCTGGTATCCGAGCGTGCCGGCTACATCACTGGCAGCGTGATCGACGTGAACGGTGGGTATCGCATGCAGTGAGCGTTGCGGCGGATCAGCCGAGTTTCTTCGGATTCATCTCAAAGGAGACGACATGAAAGTCAAGCAGACGATCAAGCATCTGGCGGCTGCCGCGCTGGCCACGGTGGCAGCGCATGCCATGGCACAGGAACCCGGTGTGACCGACGAGACGATCAAGATCGGCATCTTCTCGCCTCTTTCGGGCAATGCCATGGCCTACGGTTTCGACGTGATCAACGCGGCCAAGATGTACTACGACAAGGTCAACAAGGATGGCGGCGTGCATGGACGCAAGCTGGAACTGGTGATCGAGGATGACCGCTGCAACGCCAATGACCTGCTGGCGGCGGTCAAGAAGCTGACGGAACAGGACAAAGTGTTTGTGCTCAATGGCGGCTCCTGCTCGGCACCGGTAGTGGGCGCGCGCGAGTACGTGGAGCGCGCGCAGATCCCGCTGGTCATGCTCAACGCCTCCGGTGATGGCGCGCTGTACCCGCCATCCAAGTACATCTACGGCGCATTCTCGATCTCGCAGCGGGCGGTGGGCGGCTCGGCGGTGCAGTTCGCGAGTGAGCACCTCAAGGCCAAGAAGATCGGCTACATCAATCATGACGATGCCTACGGGGGCTGGAACCTGGAGGCGGCCCAAGTTCAGGCCAAGCACCTCAGCGGCGTGACACTGAATGTCGAATCGCTCAACCCGAATATCACCGACGTGACCGCGCCGATGCTCAAGATCAAGGCCGCCAACCCGGATGCGTTGATTCTGACGACCTACGCGAGGCCGGCTGGGCTGATCATCAAGCGCGCGCACGAACTGGGTTTCGACAAGCCCATCATCCTGACCGTGACCGGCACGGCCGACCTGAAGCAACTGGTCGAGAACGTCGGCAACAAGGAGGCGCTGAGGAACTTCTATCTGCAGGACGTGCTGGCGGATGTACCCGGCGGTCCGAAGATCAAATGGGTGTACGACATGTACGCTGCCGCGTATCCTGACTTGGCTGCCAAGCCGGGTCATCCGCAGAGCTACATGCCTTATGGCATAGCGCCGGCCATGGCGATCGTCAATGCGCTCGAGGAGGCGGGCCCGCAACCGACGCGCGAGAAGTTCCTGGCTGCCATGTCGAAGATGAAGTTCGATTCCGGCGTGATGGCCGGACCGATCGAGTTCGGGCCGGATGACCACGCGGCGCAGGAGTCGGCCATCTACCTCAAGTTCGACGGCAGCACGCAGACGTTGATTCCAGGCGCCTACAGCAGCATCTGGAAATACAACAAGTGACGTCGGCTGGAACAGCAGCGGGTTGCTGACGCATGAGTTGGGCCGACGCGTGGTTGTTCCTCCAGCAGGGTGTGCTGTCCGGCATGGTGACGGGCAGCGTCTACGCCTTGCTGGCGCTGGCCATCGTGACCATCTTCAAGACCACGGACGTGCCGAACTTTGCCCAGGGTGAAATGTTCATGGCAGGTGGCTACATCGCCATGTTCCTGCTGGTCGTGGGGCAGTGGCCCTACGTCTTCGCGGCACTCGCCGCGCTGTTTGGCATGGGCCTGCTGGGCGCGGCTTTCCAGGCTGGCGTGATGGAGCGGGTGACCGCCGCCAAAGGCGTCGGGGTGCAACTGGTGATTGCCACACTCGGGTTCGCCTATCTGCTCAAGGGCGTGGTGCGCCGGACCGGCTTGGGTGACGCGCCGCGCTCGCTGCCCTCGGTGGTGCCACAGGAGTCGGTGATGATCGGGCAGGCCTCCCTGACGCTGCTGGACCTGACCATCTTCGCCGTATCGGTGGTCGTGATGGTGCTGCTCTATCTCTTGTTCGCCCACACGCGATACGGGCGCGCGATGCGTGCCGTGGGCATGAACCCGCGTGGAGCCCAGATCGTCGGGGTGCGGCTGGCAGCGGTGCGCATGCAGATCTGGGCGCTTGCGGGCCTGTTGGCGGCCATCGCGGCATTGCTCATCACGCCCAAGATCCTGATCACGCCGGATATCGGTCACATCGCGATCCTGGCTTATGCGGCGGCGATCGTCGGCGGGTTCACCAGTCTGCCGGGCGCGGTGGTCGGCGGCTTCGTCATCGGCATCGTCGAGAACCTGGTCGGGCTGTTCATCTCGTCCAATGCCATCGTCGTGGCTCCTTTCGTGGCGATCATGCTGGTGCTGCTGTTGCGTCCACAGGGCCTGCTGGGCGGCAAGCCCCAGGTGAAGAAGGTATGAGCCGTGTAAGCATGGCCGGCAAGGGTTGGGCCCGCGGTGGTGATGTCTGGGCGCTCGGGGTGATCGCGCTGGTGTTGTTGATTCTTCCCTGGGTCGGCACCGGTTACGTGCTGTATGTGGCCAACCTGCTCATGGTGTTCACGGTGCTGGCGCTGGGCATGCATGTGGTGATCGGTGAAACGGGGCAGTTCGCACTTTCGCACGCAGCGTTTTTTGGCATTGGCATCTATACGGCCGGCCTGATGAACAACCACCTGGGCTGGCCGTTTCCCTTCACGATCCTGGCCGGTGCGGCGCTGGCTGGCGCGCTGGGTCTGGTGATCGGTGTGCTGGCGCTGCGCATGCGCGACATTTATCTGGCGCTGGCCACGTTCGCATTCGGCGAGGCCATGCAGTGGGTGTTCCTGAACTGGAACTCGGTGACCCATGGCTCCAACGGGTTGCAGCTCAAGCCGGCTTCGCTGGGGTCGCTTAAGCTGATCTCGGACGCCCAGGCTTATCCATTCGTCATCGCGCTGGCGGCGCTGATGTTGGCGCTCACGGTCTGGCTGTCGCGCTCGCGCCTGGGACTCGCCTGGCGTGCCACGCGTGAGAGCGAGGTGGCAGCGCAGGCCATGGGCGTGCACGTGCGCGCCGCCAAGGTGAGCGCGTTTGCACTGTCGGCCTTGTTCGCGGGCGTGGCCGGCGGAATGTACACCTTATTCACCTCGTTCATCCACCCCGAAAGCCTGGGGTTCCAGGCCACGATCCTAGTGCTGATCATGGTGGTGGTTGGTGGACTGGGGTCGGTGCGCGGGGCTGTTGCAGGGGCCATCGTCTTTGGCCTGATCTCGGAACTGCTGCGGCAGGCGCCCTCGTTCCAGGAGATTATCTACGGCGCCATCCTGATGCTTTTCATGATGTTTGCCCCGCGTGGGGTGGCGGCCCTGCTGGGGCAACGCCGCGATGCCCGCATGCCGGAATCGGCCCCCGTGCAGGGAGAGGGCGCTTGAGCGCCGGCGATGTGGACACCATGCTAGAGGTACGTAAGCTGACCGTCGACTTCGGTGGCATCAAGGCCGTCAATCATTTGTCGATGGCCGTGCAACCCCGCACCATTCACGCGCTGATCGGCCCCAACGGAGCTGGCAAGTCGACCACTTTCAACTGCATCTCGCGCTTCTACACGCCGACATCTGGCAGCGTGTATTACCTGGGGCAGGATCTGATGCCGGTCAAGGCTCGCGACATGGCTGCGCTCGGCATCGCGCGAACATTCCAGAATCTGGAGCTGTTTACCGAGTTGTCCGTGCTGGACAACGTTCTGCTGGGCATGCACCGTGCCGCTAGACAGCCGACTGGCTGGACGCACCTGCTGCGGTCACCGGGCCGGTCCGATGTGGAACAGGCGCTCGTGCTGCTCGACCGCGTTGGCCTAGCCGACTTTCATGCCCTGCCAGCGCGTCACCTGGATTTCGGCCGACAGAAAATGCTGGAGTTGGCGCGCGCCATGGCGGTTGGTCCGAAGCTGCTGCTACTCGACGAGCCCGCAGCCGGACTGCGCAATCGCGAGATCGACCAGCTTGACCGCCTACTGCGCGAACTGGTTGACCGCGATGGCGTGACGGTGCTGCTGGTCGAGCACGTGATGCAGTTGGTGATGGCGATCTCCGACACGGTCACGGTGATGGCCTTTGGCGAAAAAATTGCCGAGGGCAAGCCGGCCGAGGTTGCTCGGGACGAGCGCGTGATCCAGGCTTACCTGGGCGCGCCGGCACTTGGGGTGGAGCGTTCGCATGCCTGAACCCATGCTGGAGCTGCGCAGGGTTTCTGCGGCCTATGGCCGTATCCAGGCCCTGTCAGGCGTGTCGCTCGAAGTGCCCGCGGGCGACATCGTGGCCTTGCTGGGCAGTAATGGCGCCGGCAAGACCACCACGCTCAACGTCATCTCGCAGCTGGTTCGTTGTAGCGCCGGCGAGGTGTGGCTGGAAGGTGAGCGGATCGACTGTCAACGCTCGGACCAGATCGTACGGCGCGGTGTAGTGCAGGTGCCGGAGGGGCGCGAGGTGTTCCGCGAGATGAGCGTGCGCGAGAACCTGCTGCTCGGCGCCTACCTTCGTCGCGACCGCGCGGCGGTGGAGCAGGACCTGGAGGCCGTGTTCTCGCTGTTCCCGCGCCTCGAGGAGCGCCTGCACCAGCGCGCCGCCACCTTGTCGGGCGGCGAGCAGCAAATGCTGGCGATCGGGCGGGCGCTGCTGGCGCGTCCCCGCATCATGTTGTTCGACGAGCCGTCGATGGGCTTGTCGCCGCTGCTGGTGCAGCATATGTTCCAGATCATTCGGGAGTTGCATCGTGAACGCGGCATAACCATTCTGCTGGTGGAGCAGAACGTGAAGCTGGCGCTCGATATTGCCAGCCACGCCTACATACTCGAGAACGGAGAAATTGTGTTGAGCGGCACAGCGGGCGAACTTGCCGGCAACGACGCCGTGCAGCGTGCATATCTGGGTGCAGCGGCAGGAACCCATGCTGCTTGACGGCAAGCTGGCATGCATTACCGGGGCCGCGCGCGGGATCGGTGCGGCGATGGCACGCTGTTTTGCAGCTCAGGGGGCGCAGCTGCTGCTGGCCGATCGTGATGAAGTGGCGCTGTGGAACCTGACGCAGGGACTGCGTGCTGACGGCATCGATGCGCAGGTGGAGGTCGTGGATGTGACCGACCCGGTCGCCATCGGAACGCTGGCAAATGCGGCGGACCGGTATCGAGATGGCCTGCACGTGCTGGTCAACAACGCTGGCATTGCACACCGTTCAAACATTGGCGATGCCGATGCGCTGATCCAGTGGGAACGGGTGCTGGCCGTCAATCTGGGTAGCGTCTACGCCGTCACGCGTGCATTGTTGGTGCCCTTGCGACGAGCGCGGGGGTGCGTGATCAACCTGTCGTCGATCGTGGCCTATGGTGCGGGCATCTCCTCGCCGGCCTATGTCAGCTCGAAGGGAGCGGTGCGGTCGCTCACGCAGGCGCTGGCGCGCGACCTGGGGCCAGACGGTATTCGCGTCAATGCGTTGGCGCCGGGGCTCATTGACACCGACATGACTAGTGGTCAGCGCGAAGCGCCCGGCGGCACGGACTGGTACCGTGGACGATCGCCCATGGGGCGCCTGGGTCAGCCGGGGGAGGTGGCGCAGGCAGCGTTGTTCCTGGCATCGCCGATGGCCAGTTACATCAACGGCGTGGTGCTGCCCGTGGATGGCGGCTATCTGGCCGTGTGAGGGAGGCATGGCAAGTTCCATTCGCGCCGACCCGAACCTGCGTCGCCCCAGGCGCGCACTGGTGACTGGTGGCGCCCGCGGCATCGGCCGCGCCATCGTCGAGCGGTTGGCGCGTGATGGGCTGACGGTGATGCTGGTGGACCGTGATGCAGACGAGGCGATGCAGGAGGCAACTGCGCTCCGCACTGCCGGCCTGGATGTCGAGGCCCATGTGCTGGACCTCACCGATGAGGCGGCGACACGTACCTTGGTCGATCGGCTGCCGCCACTGGACGTGCTAGTGAACAACGCTGGCATCTTCGATGAACGGGCGTTCGACAGCGTGGTCAGCGACGACTTTCGCCGCATGCTCGAGGTGAACCTGCTGGCCGTGACGGTGCTAACGCAACAGGTGGTGCGACGGATGCCGGCCGGGGGCCGGATCGTCAACATCGCGTCGCGGGCCTATCTCGGGGCGCGCAATCACCCACACTACGTCGCATCCAAGGCGGCTTTGGTCGGCTACACGCGGGCCTGTGCTATGGAACTGGTCGTGCGCGGGATCGCCGTGAACGCGATCGCACCGGGCCTGATCGACACACCGTTGCTGCGCAGTCTGACGGCAGAGCGCCTGGCGGCACAACTGACCCTGCAGCCAAGCGGTCGCGCTGGCACGCCTAAAGAGGTCGCGCAGGCGGTGGCCTTCTTTGCCGATCCCCGCACGGGCTTCATTACCGGTCAGGTGTTATTCGTCGATGGCGGCAAGTCATTGGGAGGGACGCTGTCATGAGTGCAGGAGCGCCCGACCGCTGGGATCACGAGTGTGATGTGCTGGTGGTGGGTAGTGGTGCGGGCGGCCTGGCGGCGGCGTTGACCGCCTGGCACGAGGGGCTGGACGTGTTGCTGGTCGAGAAGACTGCGCGCATCGGCGGCTCGACGGCGATCTCGGGTGGCGCCATCTGGGTGCCGCTGAACGACCAGAGCGCGGCCGCCGGTCATCCGGACAGCTGGGACGCCGTGTGGGAATATCTTCACCATACCGTCGGCGCAGCCGCCAGCGAGGCGCAGCGCAGAGCCTTTCTACAGGCCGGGCCGCAAGCCTTGACCTACCTGCGAGAACATGCCGGCCTGCACCTGGTGGCCCGCACCTATTCGCCCGATTACCACCCAGATCGCCCTGGTGCCGCCCTGGGCGGGCGCTCGCTCGATCCCGTCGAGTTCGATGGCCGCGCGCTGGGCAAGCACTTCGCCGAGCTGCGGGATCCTCTGCCCGAGTTCATGGTGCTCGGCGGCATGATGGTGACGATGACCGACGTGCGGCACCTGTTGGCAGCCACTCGATCGTTCGCTTCCTGGCGCCACGGCATGCGGCTTTTGCTGCGCTACGGCATGGATAGGCTGCGTGGCTATCACCGCGGTGCGCGCCTGGTGCTGGGCAATGCGCTCGCAGGACGTCTGTTCTGCTCGTTGCTGGAGGTGGGGGTTGCTTACTGGCTGCATGCACCGGCACGTGCATTGGTGCAGGACGGCAAGGGGCGCGTGGTGGGCGCGTTGGTCGAGCGCGACGGACAACGTCGTGGGGTACACGCGCGTCGTGGCGTGGTGTTGGCCGCCGGCGGCTTTCCTTGGCACGAAACGCTGCGGGCCAAACATTACCCGCAACCTACCGGCCCCTACTCGATGTCCCCGCAGAGCGATTCCGGTGATGGCATCGAGCTGGCGCTGTCCATCGGTGCCGCCATGGGGGAAGGTGGTGTGGGTCCGGCGCAGTGGGCGCCGGTGTCAATGCTGACCCGCACCGACGGCAGCGTGGTGCGCTACCCGCACTTGGTGTGGGACCGCGCCAAGCCGGGTTTGATTGCCGTGGATGCCGCTGGCAAGCGATTTGTCAACGAATCGACGTCGTATCATGAGTTCGTGCGGGGCATGTATGCGGCGCACGCGCGCAGTCCGGCGATCCCGGCGCTGCTGGTGGCCGACAGCAGTTTCGTCGAATGCTGGGGCCTCGGATTGGCGCTTCCAGGAGGACGGCCGCGCGCCCATCTGGAGCGCGCGGGTTACCTGTTGAAGGCTGATACTCTGACGGCGCTTGCCAGCATGGCCGGCATTGACCCGGATGGCCTGCAATCTACCGTGACGGCATACAACGAAGCTGCGCGCCATGGCGAAGATCCCGAGTTCGGGCGTGGCGGCACCGCCTACAACCGTTATCTGGGGGATCCGGATCATCGACCCAATCCCTGTGTCGCACCACTCGACAAGCCTCCCTACTACGCCGTGAAGGTGTGGCCTGGAGACATAGGGACCGCGCTGGGGTTGCGCATCGATGGGCAAGCGCGCGTGCTGAGTGCCTCGGATGAACCGATCCCCGGCCTCTACGCTGCCGGCAATGACGCGCATTCGGTGATGGGCGGTGAATATCCTGCGCCCGGCATCACTCTGGGCCCGGCACTCGCTTTTGGCTGGGTTGCCGGCATGCATCTGGCCCACGGCAACTCGACGGGCTGAATTGCCCCATCGGTACGGCGCTTTAACAAGGAGAGTCCATGAAGATCTACTTCTCACCTGCTTCGCCATTCGTGCGCAAATGCCTGGTCGCGGCCCACGAACTAGGTGTGGCGGAGCGCATCGAACTGCTGCCGAGCGCCGCTCATCCGGTGCAGCGCGACGCCATCATCATCCGCAGCAATCCGCTGGGTCAAGTACCCACGTTCTTCTGCGACGACGGCACGGTGCTCTACGACAGCCGTGTCATCTGCGAATACCTCGACAGCGTATTCGGTCCTAGGCTGATCCCGTCGGATGGCCCTGCTCGTTGGCTGCGCTTGACTGAGCAGGCCTTGGCAGACGGCATGCTCGGCGGTGCCTTGCTGGCGCGCTACGAAACCGCGGTACGGCCGCAGATGCTGCGGTGGAATGACTGGGCCGCAGGTCAATTGGGCAAGGTCGACAGCGGCCTTACCTGGCTGCAGCAGCATGCCGAGGGGTTCGGCGACCGTGTCGATATCGGCATGATTTCAATGGGCTGCGCACTGGGCTACCTGGATTTTCGCTTTCCGGATTTCGATTGGCGTGCCAAGGCGCCCCACGCGGCGGCGTGGTTCGCGCACTTCAACAAGCGTGCTTCCATGCAGGCGACGCTGCCCCACGTGTGAGCAGTTCGGCTTCACACGCGGGCCTGAGGGGCTTCGGAGGTGAACCTGCACCCATGCAGACGCAGCGTCGGCATTCGTCAGCAGGCCGGTTTCAGGGCGGTGGCACAGTCATCGCGCGCAGATGGGCCTCGACCGCGGCGGCGGTGGCCAGCGGCTTTTCCATGGGAAACAGGTGCGAGCCCGGCAGCATCATCACCCGGCCCTTGGTCAGCTCGGCGATGGAATCCAGCCCGCCGGCCTGCTTCATCTCCACCGAGGCCAGCCCGCCGATGAAGGCCACCGGGCGCTTCAGCGGATGCCGGCGCAGCAGCGCGCCGATGTGGTGGGGCACGGTGTCGTAGATGGCCGATTCCACCTCGCGGTCGAAGGCCAGGCGCCAGCTGCCGTCGGCGTCGAAGGTGCCGTGGTCCACGTAGTCGTGCAGCACCTGCTCGTCCCAGGCGGCAAACACCTTCTTGCTGCGAAAGTGCTGGAACACCGCCTCGCGGTCGTCCCATTGCTCGCGCCGGCGGCGGCTGATCTGGCTGGGCGACAGGCGCCTGAACAGCGGCGTGCGCTTGGCCACGCCCAGCGCCCCGGCGCGCCAGCCGGCGATCACGGGCGAATCGAGCATGAGCACGCCGCGCGCCAGATCCGGGTGGCGGGCGGCGCACATCAGGCTGAGGATGCCGCCCAGCGAATGCCCGACCAGGTACGGCGCCTGGCCGCTGGCCTGCTTTTGCGCGGCGGCAAAGTCGGCCAGTTGCTGCACCAGGTGCGGCCAGCCGTCGGTGACGGGGTACTGCGGGTCGTGGCCGTATTTCTCGACCGCGCTCACCTCAAAGCCGCGCGCGCGCACGCTGTCGAGCATCACGCGGTAGGTGCTGGCCGGAAAACTGTTGCCGTGGGAGAAGACGATGGCGGACATGGCAGAAAGGATGAAGCGATGAAGGCCGCGCGGCCGGTGCCGGGGGCAGGCCAGCGCAGCAAGGTGGCCAGCTCGGTTGGGCGACCGTTGGGGTGATTTTCTTCAATGGCGGGCGGCGCAGGCCTTGAGACAGCACAAGGCCGGCACGCAGGGTGCGGCTTCGCCGGGCGGCATGCCGTTCCGTGCGCACGCCCTCATTTCGCCATGAGCTGCTTGAGCTGGTACAGCGCATCCAGCGCCTCGCGCGGGCTCAGCGCATCGGGGTCGATGCGGGCCAGGGCGGCGTCGAGCGCGCTCGGATCGGCCGGCGCGCTGGCCGGCGGCGGCGCGAACAGATCGACCTGGGCGCGGCTCTGGTCGGCGCCTTGCTCCAGGGCGCCGAGCACGTGGCGCGCGTGGTTGACCACGGCGGCCGGCACGCCGGCCAGGCGCGCCACCTGGATGCCGTAGCTGCGGCTGGCCGGGCCGGGCTCCAGCGCGTGCAAAAACACGATGTCGTGGCCGCCCGAGCCGCTCGTTTCGGCCGCGCTCACGTGCACGTTGATGGCCGCGTGGTGCGTGGCCGGAAACTCGGTCAGCTCGAAGTAGTGGGTGGCGAACAGGGTGAAGCACTGCAGCCTGTCGTGCAGGTGGGCGGCGATGCCGGAAGCCAGCGCCAGGCCGTCGAAGGTGCTGGTGCCGCGGCCGATCTCGTCCATCAGCACCAGCGATTCGGCCGTGGCGGTGTGCAGGATCTGCGCCGCCTCGGTCATCTCCAGCATGAAGGTGGACTGCGCGTTGGCCAGGTCGTCGGCGGCGCCGATGCGGGTGTGGATGGCGTCCAGCGGCCCCAGCCGGCAGCTTTGCGCCGGCACGTAGCTGCCCATGCTGGCCAGCAGCGCGATCAGCGCGACCTGCCGCATGTAGGTGCTCTTGCCGCCCATGTTGGGGCCGGTGATGATCTGCATGCGGGCCTTGGGGCCCATCACCGTGTCATTGGCGATGACGGGCGGGCCGCTGGGCTCGGCCAGGCGCGCCGCCACCACCGGGTGGCGGCCGCCGCGGATCTCGATGCAGGGCGCGCGCACGAACTGCGGCGCGCACCAGTTCAGCGTCAGCGAGCGCTCGGCCAGCGCGCACAGCGCGTCCAGCGCGGCGATCGCCCGGGCGTAGCGGGTGAGCTGCGGCACGTGCGGCTGCAAGGCGTTCAGCAGGTGCTCGTACAGCCATTTCTCGCGCGCCAGCGCGCGCTCCTGCGCGCTGAGGGCCTTGTCCTCGAAGGCCTTCAGCTCGGGCGTGATGAAGCGCTCGGCGTTCTTCAGCGTCTGGCGGCGGCGGTAGTCGTCGGGCACCTTGCCGGCCTGGCCCTGCGTCACCTCGATGTAGAAGCCGTGCACCTTGTTGAACTGCACGCGCAGGTTGGCGATGCCGGTGCGGGTGCGCTCGCGCGCCTCCAGCTCGATCAGGAAGGCGTCGCAGTTGTCGGCGATGGCGCGCAGCTCGTCCAACTCCTCGTCCAGCCCCGGCGCGATCACGCCGCCGTCGCGGATCAGCGCGGCGGGCTCTTCGAGCAGCGCGGCGCGCAGCAGGTCGAGCGCCTCGGCGGGCGGCGCCAGGTCTCCGGCGATGTCAGCCAGCAGTGGCGCTGGCGCTTGATGGACAAGCGCAACCAGCTCATCTTTTTGCAGTGCGTGGCGCAGCGCCACCAGTTCCCGTGGCCGCACCTGGTTCAAGGCCAGGCGCGCCGTGATGCGCTCCACGTCGCTGGTGCCCTTGAGCTGCGCCCGCAGCTTCTGCCACAGGCCGCCCTCGCGCAGCGCGCCGATGGCGGCCAGGCGGGCGCTGGCGGCGGCGCGGTCGCGCGCGGGCGCCAGCAGCCAGCTTTTCAGTCGGCGGCTGCCCATGCCGGTCATGCAGGTGTCGAGCAGCGAGAACACGGTGGGCGCGTCTTCGCCGCGCAGGGTCTGCACCAGCTCCAGGTTGCGGCGCGTGGTGGCGGGCAGCTCGATCAGCTCGCCGGGGCGCTCCACCACCACGCCGCGCACGTGGGTCAGCGCGCGGCCCTGGGTGTGCTCGGCGTAGGCCAGCAGGGCGGCGGCGGCGGCGTGGGCGTGGGGCAACTCCTCGGCGTTCCAGGCCGCCAGGCTGGCGGTCTGCAATTGCTCCAGCAGCTTGCGGCGGCCCAGCGCGCTGTCGAACTGGAAGGCCGGGCGGTGGGTGAGGGCGGGCGCGCGGCCGGCGACCGGGCGCACCGCCTTCAGGCGCTGCTCGAAGGCGGGCGTGGCGCCGGCGGGCAGCAGCAGCTCGCTGGGGGCGATGCGTTCCAGCCAGCCGGGCAACTCGTCGGGCGTGCACTCGGCCAGGTTCACCTGGCCCTGCGTCACCGCCAGCCAGGCCAGGCCGCAGCGGTTGCGCGGCGCCGGGTGCACGGCCAGCAGCACGGATTCGTTCTTGTCGCTCAGCAGTTCGCTGTCGGTGAGCGTGCCGGGCGTGACCACGCG
Organism: Pseudomonadota bacterium; assembly: GCA_023394015.1. Lineage (GTDB taxonomy): Bacteria > Pseudomonadota > Gammaproteobacteria > Burkholderiales > Burkholderiaceae_C > Ottowia. Next base: position 15,393 of record JAEXBL010000200.1, read on the forward strand.
CACCACCTTGCGCTCCACCGGGCCTTTCGATGTGGCGGGATCGCCGACCTGCTCGCAAATGGCCACCGATTCGCCCAGCTTGATCAGGCGCGCCAGATAGCCCTCCACCGAATGAAAGGGCACGCCCGCCATCGGCACCGGCTGGCCGGCCGACTGGCCGCGGTGGGTGAGCGTGATGTCCAGCAGCGCGGCGGCTTTTTCCGCGTCGGCGTAGAACATCTCGTAGAAATCACCCATGCGGTAGAACAGCAGGGTGTCGGGAAAATCCGCTTTCAGCGCCAGATACTGCGCCATCATGGGCGTGTGTGGGGGCGTGGCGGCTGCGGCGGGCGCGGGGCCCGCCGGTGTTTTGGAAGGGGTTTTCGAATCTGCTTGGCTCATGGAACGGCCCGGCCCGGTGGGACCGGCGGCGGCACTGCCGGCCGCGTCGGCGAGGGGTTGAATCCCGGAATATTAAGCGGGGAAGCCAGGCGGGGAGGGCGCCCTGCCGGGCGGCGCACGGGCACGAAAAAGCCGCCGGACTTGAAATTCCGGCCGGCATCCCTATATTTAAGGCCATGAGTCACGAAATCAAAGGAAATATCACCCCGATCACCCCCGAATGGCCGAGCTACGATGGCGAATCGATTTTCATGGAGGACGCGAGTTTTCACACGCCCTGCTGGCGCCACTGGCTGAACCGCCAGAAGGTGTCGGGAGTGAAAGAGCTGAGCTGGGACGAGTTGCACGACCTGTGGACCGATGCTTTTGGCGCCGTCGAAATGCGCGCGCCCAAGAACACCAGCCTGGCCGAGATCGAGCGCATTCTGCACAAGCCCGGCCGCCGGCCTGCCAGCCGCCGCAGCACGCGCAGCACCAAGGGCGCCCGCCTGACGGCGCCCAGCACCGCGTTCGAAGGGCGCTTCTACAGCCGAGCCAACGCATCGTGACCATGAGGGCGGCGGGGCGCAGCATTGCGC
>JAEXBL010000297.1 GCA_023394015.1 Pseudomonadota bacterium
CCCTCTCCCCAAAGGGGCGAGGGAGTCACCACGCCGCGAGTGAGCCCATGACCACCCCCAGCGCCCAGACCGACCGCTTCGTCCACGACCGCCTGCCGCCGCGCGATCAGTGGCCCGAGTTGCGCTACGACCTGCCCGAGCTGCGGATTCCGGACCAGGCCAACCTGGTCGCCACGCTGCTGCACGGGGCGGCGACCCGGGGCTGGGCCGATCGGCCGCTGCTGCGCTCGCCCACGCGCACGCTCAGCTACGCGCAGGCGGCCGCCGAGGTGAACCGCATGGCGCAGGTGCTGGTGCGTGATCTGCAATTGCAGCCCGGCAACCGCGTGCTGCTGCGCGGCGGCAACTCGGTGGCGTTGGCGCTGGCCTGGCTGGCGGTGGTGCAGGCTGGGCTGGTGGCGGTGGCCACCATGCCGCTGCTACGCGCCGCCGAGCTGCGCAAGGTGATCGACAAGGCGCGCCCGTCGGTGCTGCTGTGCGATGCGGCGTTGCTGTCAGAAGTGGAGCTGCTCGCGCCCGACGGGCAGGCGCCAGCGCCGGTGCTGACCTTCAACGACGCCGCCAACCCCGAGGCCCTGGAGCAGCGCGCCGCGCGCCATCCGACGGCGTTCGAGCCCTGTCCCACGGCGGCCGACGACGTGGCCCTGCTGGCCTTCACCTCCGGCACCACCGGTGCGCCCAAGGCGGTGGTGCACACCCACCGCGACGTGCTGGCCGCCTGCAACGCCTGGCCGCGCCACGTGCTGCGCGCCACGCCGGACGACGTGGTCACCGGCTCGCCGCCACTGGCCTTCACCTTCGGCCTGGGCGGGCTGCTGCTGTTTCCCATGGCGGCGGGGGCCAGCATCTACTACCCCGAGGCGCCCTACAAGCCCGAATCCATGGTGCGCCACATGCGCGAGGCCGGGGTCAGCATCTGCTACACCGCGCCCACCTTCTACCGCCAGATGGCGCCGCACGTGCAGGCCATCGGCGTGCCCACGCTGCGCACCTGCGTCAGCGCCGGCGAGGCGCTGCCCGACGCCACGCGCCAGCTGTGGAAGCAGGCCACCGGCATCGAGATGCTGGACGGCATCGGCGCCACCGAGCTGTTCCACATCTTCATCTCCTCGGCCGGCGCCGATGTGCGCCCCGGTGCCATCGGCCGCGTGGTGCCCGGCTACCAGGCCAAGGTGGTGGACGACGAGGGCCGCGAAGTGCCGCACGGCAGCGTGGGCAGGCTGGCCGTGATCGGCCCCACCGGCTGCCGCTACATGGACGACGAGCGCCAGACGCGCTACGTGCAGCAGGGCTGGAACCACCCCGGCGACGCCTTCGTGCAGGACGCCGACGGCTACTTCTTCTACCAGGCGCGCGACGACGACATGATCATCACCGCCGGCTACAACGTCGGCGGCCCGGAGGTCGAGGACTGCCTGCTCACGCACCCCGCCGTGGCCGAATGCGGCGTGGTCGGCCTGCCCGACGAGGTGCGCGGCATGCGCATCAAGGCCTTCGTGGTGCTGAGACCCGGCGAGCCGGCCGATGCGGCCATGGTGCGCACGCTGCAGGAGCACGTGAAGGCGCACATCGCGCCCTACAAGTACCCGCGCGAGATCGCGTTCATGACCGCGCTGCCGCGTACCGAGACCGGCAAGCTGCAGCGCTTCAAGTTGAGAGAAACGTCTCCCCCCTGAGGCGCTTCGCGCCTTCCCCCCGAAGGGGGGACAACGCTGGTGGCCGGCGCAGGTCCGGCCACGGCGTTCCGGCATGGCCTGCTCTGCGGCCGCTCGTGTGGTGGATGTTTGAAGTGGTGCGAACGCGCGCCGAGTTCTGGAGAATTGAAATGAGGAAAGTGCTTCACCCGCTGGATTGGGCGCCCGCCAAGGGCTACGCCAACGGCATCGCCACGCGCGGCACGCTGGTCTTCGTGGGCGGGCAGATCGGCTGGAACGCCCAGCAGCAGTTCGAGACCGACGACTTCATCGAACAGACGCGGCAGACGCTTCACAACGTCGTCGCGGTGCTGAAGGAGGCCGGCGCCGGCCCCGAGCACATGGTGCGCATGACCTGGTACGTGATCGACCGCGACGAATACAACGCCCGCCTGAAGGAGCTGGGCGGCGTGTACCGCGAGGTGATCGGCAAGCACTTTCCGGCCATGACCTGCGTGCAGGTGGCGGCGCTGATGGAGCAGCGCGCCAAGGTCGAGATCGAGGTGACGGCGGTGCTGCCCGACCCGGCGCCCGCCGGCTGACCGGCTGCAATCGTTGGCATTGGTGCCCGCGGCGTGCGCGGCGGCGGCGGCCTTGTCACGGCGGCGTATTGCTGCACTGCAACCATGACGGCTTTCAACTTCGGGAAGAAAGCTTTTCATGTCGTCGATCGATGCCGCCGCGTTCAGCCTGCAGGGCAAGAAGGGCCTGGTGCTGGGCCTGGCCAACGAGCGCAGCATTGCCTGGGCCTGCGCCTGCCTGGCGCGCGAGCAGGGCGCCGAGGTGGTGGCCTCCTGCCTCAACGACAAGGCGCGCGTGCACGTGCAGCCGTTGACCGATGCGGCCGACATCACCCTGGTCAACTGCAACGTCGAGCAGCCCGGCGAGCTGCCGGCGCTGGTGCAGCAGGCCGTGCAGCGCCTGGGCCGGCTGGACTTCGGCATCCACTCCATCGCCTGGGCGCCGCTGGCCGAGCTGCACGGCGCCGTCACCGACAGCAGCGGCGAAGGCTTTGGCCGCGCCATGCGCGTGTCCTGCCATTCGTTTGCCGAACTGGCGCGGCTGGTCGCGCCCCACATGGGCGACGGCGGCAGCCTGGTCACCATGAGCTACCTGGGCGCCAACGTGGCGGTGCCCAACTACGGGCTGATGGGCCCGGTGAAGGCGGCGCTGGAATCGCTGGTGCGCTACATGGCGCAGGAGCTGGGCCCGCAGCGCCTGCGCGTGCACGCCGTGTCGGCCGGCCCGATCCTGACGCGCGCCGCCTCGGGGCTGGACCGCTTCGACGAACTGATGCAGCGCGCCGAGCAGAAGGCGCCGCTGGGCCGCCTGGTCACGCCCGACGAGGTGGCCGGCCTCAGCCTGTTCCTGTGCATGGACGCCGCCGCCGGCATGAGCGGGCAGACGCTGTACGTGGATGGCGGCTACCACGCGGTGGATTGAGGGCGGGGCGGCAAGGTGGCCGGCATGCAGGCTCTGGCC
>JAEXBL010000398.1 GCA_023394015.1 Pseudomonadota bacterium
GCGCAGCGCCGGCCGTCGTCCGTGGTGCTGACGCTGCCGCAGGACTTCCGTCCGGTGCTGCTGCTGGATTTCGCGGATCGTGCGCAGCGCGCCGTGGTGCCGGCCCGCATCGTGGTGTTCACGGTGGATTGGCCCGCGCGTCGCGCTGTGGCGCAATACCAGGTTACGGTGGCGATGCAACCGCAAGTTGAAAGCGCGACTTGGACGATGACGCTTCCGCCGGAGATGGTGAGCGATGATCCCGACCTGCAGCAGGTCAACGACGCGATCCGCAGCTACATCAAGATCTGCAGTCCCCCGACCAAGCCGATGGACCCGTGCGCCAACCCGCACGGCGATCTGCCCGCCGTGCTGCGCCGGTAAACGAGCCGGCCTGCCGGGCGCCGCACGGCCGACGGACCATGTTCACTTTTTGATGGTTGCCGCCACCTGACGGGCGGTCGTTCCAGGCTGAAAGCGCTTGCAGCGCCTGCCACATGAGCACGGGCTGCTATGCTTTTGATGGCGGGTCGCGCCTGCGCTCACGCCTTCTCCAGCGCAGCCAGGCCTTCTCGATCTCCACCGCCACGAACACCACCGCCGCCAGGGCGATGCACAACGCCAGCTCCCAGGCCGCCAGCGGCTGGGTCTTGAAGATGGGATTGAGCCAGGGCAGGTAGATGGTCGCCATCTGCAGCCCGAAGGTGAGCAGCACCGCCCACAGCAGCGGCCGGTTGCTGAGCAGCCCCTGCGTGAACAGCGAATCGGTGTCGGAGCGCACCGCCAGCACCAGCGCCAGCTGGCCCAGCGTGAGCACGGTGAACACCATGGTCTGCCAGTGCAGGTCGCCGTGGGCGATCGCCCAGTGCTGCAGGCCCAGGCACAGCGCTGCCAGCAGGCCGCCGCCCAGCAGAATCTGCCAGCCCATGCCGTGGGCGAACAGGCTTTCGCCGGGCGGACGCGGCGGCCGGCGCATGATGCCGCGCTCGGCCCCTTCGGCGGCCAGCGCCAGGCCGGGCAGGCCGTCGGTGACCAGGTTGACCCACAGGATGTGGATCGGCAGCAGCGGCAGCGGCAGGCCCAGCAGCGGCGCGATCGACAGCGTCAGCACCTCGGCCGAGTTGCCGGTCATGGCGTAGCGCACGAACTTGCGGATGTTGTCGTAGATGCGCCGGCCCTCGCGCACGGCGCCGACGATGGTGGCGAAGTTGTCGTCCAGCAGCACCAGGCTGGCCGCCTCGCGCGCCACGTCGGTGCCGCCCTTGCCCATGGCCACGCCGATGTCGGCGGCCTTCAGCGCCGGCGCGTCGTTGACGCCGTCCCCGGTCATGGCGACGAACTGGCCGTGCGACTGCAGCGCCTGCACGATGCGGATCTTCTGCGCCGGATCGACCCGCGCGTAAACGCGCACGTCGAGCACGCGCGCCTTCAGCGCGGCGTCGTCCAGCTCGGCCAGGTCGGCGCCGGTCAGCACCTCGGCCGCGCCGTCGGCCACGATGCCCAGCCGCCGGGCGATGGCCAGAGCGGTGGCCGGGTGGTCGCCGGTGATCATCACCGGGCGGATGCCGGCGCTGATGCAGTCGCGCACCGCCGCCGCGGCCTCTTCGCGCGGCGGGTCGATCAGCCCGATCAAGCCGATCAGCGCCAGACCGCTTTCGATGGCGTCGGCGTCTGGCTCGGGCGGCAGCTCGGCCCAGGCGCGGCAGGCCAGGGCCATCACGCGCAGGCCTTGCGCCGCGAGTTGGTCGGCCTCGGCCAGCACGGCATCCACGTCCAGCGCTTGCAGGCCCTCGGGCGTCCATTGCGCCGTGCAGCGCGGCACCACGCTCTCGGGCGCGCCCTTGGTGAGGGCCTCGAACGCCGCGCCGCCATCGCTGGTCAAGCGGTGGAAGGTGGTCATGCGCTTGCGGTCCGAGTCGAAGGGCAGCTCGTGCACGCGTGGCGCCTCGTCCTCCAGCGCCGCCTTGAGCAGCCCGGCCCGGGCGGCCACCGCCGTGAGCGCGGTTTCGGTCGGGTCGCCCTGCCAGACGATGTCGCCGTTTGGCTCGGTGGCATCGCTGGGGCAGGCGTCGTTGCACAGCGCGGCGGCGCGCAGCAGCTGCAGGTGCCGGGGCGTGGGATCGGTGCGCTCCGGGCCATAAGCGGCCGGGTACCAGGCCCGGCCGCCGGCCAGCACCAGCTCGGCGTGCATGCGGTTCTGCGTCAGGGTGCCGGTCTTGTCGGAGCAGATCACGCTGACCGAGCCCAGGGTTTCCACCGCCGGCAGGCGGCGGATCAGGGCATGAAAGTGCGCCATGCGCCGCGCGCCCACGGCCAGCAGCACCGTCACCACGGCCGGCAGCGCCTCGGGAATGGCCGCCACCGCCAGGCTGATGGCGGTGAGCAGCATCAACAGCGGCGGTTCGCCGCGCAGCAGGCCGAAGCCGAACAGCGCGGCGCAGATCAGCAGCACCAGCACCGACAGTTGCCTGGAAAAACGTGCCAGCCGCTGCTGCAGCGGCGTGCTGCGGTCCATGGCGTCGCCCAGCAGGCCGGCCACCTTGCCCAGCTCGGTGCCCATGCCGGTGGCCACCACCACGCCCTGCGCGCGGCCGTGGGCGACGGTGGTGCCCTTGAACGCCAGGTTGACGCGGTCGCCCAGCGCCAGGTGCTCGCCTGACAGCGCTTCGCTGTTTTTTTCGACCGTGACCGATTCGCCGGTCAGGGTCGATTCGTCCACCGTCAGCTGCGCCACCTCCAGCAGGCGCAGGTCGGCCGGAACCTGGTTGCCGGCCTCCAGCAGCACGATGTCGCCCGGCACCAGCTGGCTGGCGGGCACCGGCTGCGGCTGCCCATCGCGCAGCACCTGGGCCTGCGCGGCGGCCAGCTGGCGCAGCGCGGCGATGGCCTGGTCGGCCCGGCGCGCATGGGTGAAGCCGATCACCGCGTTCAGCAGCACGATGACCACGATGACCGCCGTGTCCACCCATTCGCCCAGCAGGCCCGATACCAGCGCCGCCGCCAGCAGCACCAGGATCATGAAGGCCCTGAACTGCTCCAGCAGCAGCGCCGGCCAGCGGCGCACTTCCTGCGTGGCCAGCTCGTTGGCGCCGTGCGCGGCCAGGCGGCGCGCGGCCTCGTCGGCGGACAGGCCGGTGTCGGCGTCGCTCTGATGGGCCTGCAGCACCTCGGCGGCGGGGCGCAGGTGCCAGTCCGGGTCAGGGCCGGGGGCAGGGGGGGCGGTGACTTCAGCCATCGGTGTTCATGCGCATGGGTGCCCGATTGTCACCAGCCCGCATGACGCCGCCATGGCCGGGCGGCCACGGGGCGTGGCAGCGCGGAGGCAGTGCGGCAGGGCGCCGTCAGTGGGCGGCCGGCGGCTTGACCAGCAGCACCGGCACGGGCGATTCGTCGATCAGCTTGCGCGAGGTCGAGGCGCCCTCGATCAGCCGGCGCCAGGGGCCCAGCGCGCGCGAGCCCATCAGCACCATGTCGCAGTGGTGCAGCTCGATCAGGTCGAGCAGGGCGTTGACCGGGTCGCCGCTGGCCACGGCGGTCTCGAAGGGCACGCCGGCCTCTTGCAGCAGGCGGGCCGAGGGCGCCATCAGGTCTTCTCCGGCCTCGTAGGCGGCGGTCTCGATCAGCTCCGGGTCTTGCGCGGTGACGATTTCGTAGAAGGTGGCCTGCTCCTGCACGTTCACCAGCACGAAGCTGGCCTTCAGCCCCTGGCGCACCAGGTGCAGCGCAAAGCGGGTTTCGTGCAGGGACAGCTCGGTGCCGTCGACGGGGAGCAGGATTTTCATGAGGACTTTTTACTATTGAAGTGATAGCTGTCTGGGCAGTATATAGGGCGCTGCTGTATCGAGGTAGGCGAGCGGGCAGGCCGAAAACAACCGGACGCAGAGGCCGCAGAGAACGCAAAAACTTGTCTTGGTATTCCTTTTGCGTCCTTTGCGGATCCTTCGCGCCCTTCGCGTCCGGCTGTTCAGGGCTATCTCTGCCCCAGGGCTTTGGATCAGCGATCTGAAAGTGCCGCCGGCACTGGCTGGCGGCGGTAAAAGCGCAGCGCGTGCTCGGCCGCCTCGCGCGCGCCGGCCTGCAGCACGCCGCGCTTGATCTTGCCGACCACGTGCATCTCGCAGGGCTTGCAGTCGAAGCGCAGGGTGAGCTTCTCCTTGCCGTTGACGAGGTGCAGCGGCTCGGCCTTGACGGTGCCCTTCACGCCGATCACGCCCTTGGCCTGCTTGGGGCACAGGCTCAACGAATAGCGCACGCAGTGCTTGGTGATCATCAGGCTGACTTCGCCTTCTTCCTCGTGGCTTTCGTAGGCGGCAGCGATGACCTTCACGCCGTGCTTGGCGTAGAAGTCGCGCGCGGCGTGGTTGAACACGTTGGCCAGGTAGGTGAGCGCATCCTCGGGGTAGGGCACGGGCGGTTGCACGGTTTCAGCGCGCGGCAGGCGCTGCCAGGCCGCGGCGCGGGCGGCTTCGAGCGCGGCGATGGCCTCGCGCCGCAGTTGATTGGCCACGCTGGCGGGCACGAACCAGGGGCGGGGCAGGTCGAGCGCGATGTCGATGGGCGTGAAGATGGTCTCGCCCAGCCTGGCCAGCGATTCGTGCAGCCTGGCGGCGTTGTCCGCTTCACTTTTGGGCGCTGCATGCGCCAGCTGGACGGTCGCCGAGGCCGTGTGGCCCTCTTCGTCGGTGACCGTGAGCTGCAGGCCGCCGCCCGTTTCCGTCAGCTTGAGCCACACGCCAATGCGCCGCTCAGCGGACTTCTTCTCCAGCGTGCGCACCCAGTCCATGCTGCGGTTGCGGTTGACGACGGTGCCCCGGCGCAGATCGCGCAGCGCGGCCATCGGGTCTTTCGGGAACACGCGCCAGCCACCGCCGCCCAAGGGCTCGACCCGGTTGGTCTGCGCGCCGACCAACTCCTTCTGCTGGTCCCAGTAGCACAGCCCGTCGCCATTGTGCAGCACCAGCGCCGCATCGTCGGCCATCAGCTCGAAGTGATCCGCCGCCACGCGGGTGACGAAGCCGACCGGCTGGCCGGGGTTCTTGGGCGTGTCGAAGGCGCCGATATCCTGATGCCGGCCGTTGACGAAGTAGTCGGTGAACTCGCGGTTGAAGTTCTGGTTGGGGTCGGGCGTGAAGCTGAAGGTGCAGCGGCCGGACGAGGCGCGCGCCAGCTCGGGGCGCCCGGCCAGGATCTCGTCGAACAGGCGGCGGTAATGGGCGGTGATGTTCTTCACGTAGCCCATGTCCTTGTAGCGGCCCTCGATCTTGAAGCTGCGCACGCCGGCTTCGATCAGCGGGCGCAGGTTCAGCGACTGGTTGTTGTCTTTCATGCTCAGCACGTGCGCGTCGTGCGCCGCGAAGCGGCCTTGCGCGTCCAGCACCTGGTAGGGCAGGCGGCAGGCCTGCGAGCAGTCGCCGCGGTTGGCGCTGCGGCCGGTGTGGGCGTGGCTGATGTAGCACTGGCCGCTGTAGGCCACGCACAGCGCGCCGTGGATGAAGAACTCGATGGCGCAGCGCGCCGGGTCGAGCGCGTCGCGGATGGCGGCGATCTGCTGCAGGTCCAGCTCGCGCGCCAGCACGATCTGCGACAGGCCCGCGTCCTGCAGAAAGCGCGCCTTGGCGGGCGTGCGGATGTCGGTTTGCGTGCTGGCGTGCAGCTGGATCGGCGGCAGGTCGAGCTGCAGCAGCCCCATGTCCTGGATGATGAGCGCGTCGGCGCCGGCCTCGTAAAGCTGCCAGGCCAGGCGGCGCGCCGGCTCCAGCTCGTCGTCGCGCAGGATGGTGTTGAGGGTGACGAAGATGCGCGCGTCGAAGCGGTGCGCGTGGCGCGCCAGGCGCTCGATATCGGCCAGCGCGTTGCCGGCGCCGGCGCGCGCGCCAAAGCCGGGGCCGCCGATGTAGACGGCGTCGGCGCCGTGGTTCACGGCCTCGATGCCGATGTCGGCGTCGCGCGCGGGGGGGAGCAGTTCGATCTGGTGGGGCAGGGGCATCGGCCGATTATCGGCCAGATCGGCCTTTTGCGCCTGTCTGGCGAGCGTGACCAGCTACGTTTTGTGTAGCATCCGGCGCAGCTCAACGCTGCGGATGACCGCCCGAGAACTCGCCGGCCGCGGGCATGGGCGCAGGCGACTGGCGCGGCGCGACGCCGGACGCCGCCACGGCCGGTCGGCCCGGCCTGGCTTCGGTCGTGGCCTTGGCCAGCAGGGGCGCGCAGTGCGCGTTGTCTTCGGCACCGGGCACGGTGATGGGCACCAGCACCAGTGCGCCCGGCGCGGCGGCCAGGGCCGCCACGGCGGCGGCGGCGCGCACGATCAGCGGGCCGGGCTTGACGCCCACGTGCGGCTTGGCGAACGGCCCGCGCACCTCCAGCGGCGTGCGCAGCGAGAAGAACTTCAGCTCGTACGCCTTGGGGTTGACGTCGATGTCGAACAGCTCGCGGCGCATGTCGGCGCTGCCGGTGACCTCGATCAGCGCGTCGTCGGTGTTGAGCTTGACGTTCTGCATGTGGGCTACGCCGTCGCGGATGGGCACGTCGGCGATGGCGCAGCGCAGGCGCACCTCGCGGTCGGCGCCGAACAGCTTGGTGACGATGACGCTGCCCAGGTTCAGGCCGGCCATGTCGAGCAGCAGCTGGCTCATCACGCCGTCGCGCACGTAGAGCTTGGCCTCGCCATTGGCGCTGGCCAGCATTTGCGCCACCGACTGGCCGCGCCCGTCGAGGGCGATGCCGCCATCGACCTGCCCCAGGCTTTTCTTCATCAGCTCGATCTTGGGAAACAGCGCCGACAGGTGCAACCCCTGCACGTCGCCGCGTAGCGACACCTGCATGGGCTGGGCGCGGGCGTTCATCAGCACCTGCGTCTTGAAGCGGCCCTTGGCGACGCCGAAATCCAGCGGCGCCAGCTTGAGCTGCGCGTTGTCCATGACGGCGTGCAGCTTCAGGCTGTCCAGCGGCACCGCCTGCGGGCGCTCGATGTGCTGGCCGGCGTATTCGAGGTCCAGGTCCATCTTGTGCCAGCGCGAGGTGTCGAAGGGGTCGTCGGGCAGCACCTTGCCGGGGCGCTGCTTTCTGTCGGGGTTGTTGGATTGGGCGCCCACCACCGGGCCCAGGTCTTGCAGCCGCAGCAGCCGGGACTGCAGCTGGCCCTTGAGCACGGGCCGCGGCTGGGCCGAGGTGTAGGTCACGCTGCCGGCCAGGTCGCTTTGACCGACCGTGCCGCTGAAGTCCTGGTAGTGCCACACGGCACCGTCGGGCTGGAGCGTGCCGACAAGCTGCCCCTGGGTGCTGAACGGTGGCGTGTCGGGCAGCACGATGCCGGTCAGCGCATACAAGTCGGCCAGGCTGCCGCCCTGGAGCGTGACCTGGAAATCCACGCCCGAGAGCCGGCGCGGGTTGGCGATGGTGCCCTCGGCCGTGGCGCCCAGCCGCCCGGCGCGGGCGTCGATCTGGAGCGGGTAGTTGAGCTGCTCCTCGCGCAGCGACAGCAGCTGGCCGGCCTTGCCGCTGCCGCGCACCTCGGCCTTGCCGTGCCAGCCTGAAAAGTCGAAGCCGATGCCGTAGCGGCCGTTCTCGGTCTGCTCGGGCGGCAAGGTGTCGATGGTGCTGGACACGCTGAGCTGGCGCTCGGGGTCCTCGTAGCCAAGCTGCCCTTGGCTGAGGAACAAGCGGCCCAGGCTCACGCGCCAGCGCCGGGCCGGGTCGGCGCCGGGGTCGCGGCGCAGGTTGAAGGTCCAGTTGTTGTGCCCGGCGTCGGTGCGTTCCAGGTGCACGTCGGGCTCGGTCAGCGCCACGCTGCGGATGTCGATGTGGCGCGCCAGCAGCGGCAGCAGGGCCACGTCGGCCGAGGCGCGGCCGATGTGGGCGAAGTGCGGCCCCTTGGCGTTAAAGCCGGGCGGGTGGCCGATCAGCACGTCCTCGGCGTTCAGCACTGGCGTGGGGATCCAGCGGCGCCAGCCGGTTTCCATTAGCTGCGGCCACTGCCAGTCCAGATCGAGCGGGCCGCGAATGGCGAAGTCGCGCCCGATGGCCTGGCTGACCTTTTCCGAGACCCAGTCGCGCGAGCGGTTCCAGTCGTTCCAGGTCAGCCACACCAGCGCCCCGCCCGCCGCCAGCAGCAGGGCCGCCCCCACGCCCAGCACCCAGCGCAGGGCGGCGGGGCGGGCCGGTGTGGCAGGGGTGATTGGGGCGGCTTCGGTCATCGGCGAAAACGGGGGCCGGCAAGGGCCGGTGCGCCTTCATCCTAGCCACGCACGGCGCCCGCGGGTGGCTAAGATCGCCGCTTTCGCCTTCCTCCTACACCGCCTTGCGCCGCCGCCCGGCGCGGGCCGCCCGCTTGTCCGACATGGCCGCCGCCAACCGCCGTTTTGACGCCATCGATGCCCTACGCGGCGCGGCCATGCTGTGGATGACGGCCTACCACTTTGCGTTCGACCTCAACCACTTCGGCCACATCCGGCAGAACTTCTACGAGGACCCGCTGTGGACCTGGCAGCGCACCGGCATCGTCAGCCTGTTTTTGCTGTGCGCCGGCATGGGGCAGGCGGTCGCGGTGCAGCGCGGGCAGGGCTGGCCGCGCTTTTGGCGCCGCTGGGCGCAGGTGGCGGGCTGCGCAGCGCTGGTGTCGCTGGGCTCGTGGTGGATGTTTCCGCACAGCTGGATCAGCTTTGGCGTGCTGCACGGCATGGCGGTGATGCTGCTCGTCACCCGCTGGCTGCTGGGCCAGCCGTGGTGGCGCGGCGCCGTGCCGTGGCTGCTGGGCGCGGCGCTGGTGGCGGCCGGGCCGGTCTTGAGCGCGCTGCTGGCGCGGCACGGCTCGCCCGCGTTGGTGGCGCTGCTGGAGAGCCGCTGGCTGAACCTGCTGGGCATCGTCACCCAGAAGCCGCCCACCGAGGACTGGGTGCCGCTGCTGCCCTGGCTGGGCGTGATGCTGTGGGGCGCCGGGCTGGTGCCGTGGCTGCTGGCGCGGCGCCCGTGCTGGCTGCAGCGCGCGCCCGGCGCGGGCCAGCGGGCGCTGGCGGTGCTGGGGCGCTGGAGCCTGAGCTACTACATGCTGCACCAGCCGGTGCTGATCGGCCTGCTGATGGGGTGGCGGGCGCTGGCGGCCCCAGGCGCGTAGCCAGGCACGGCGCCGCCCACAAAAACGGGCACCGAAGTGCCCGTGGCTGGGGTGCGCGCGGCGCGGCTTACTCGACCTTGGCCTTGGCGCGCAGCTCTTCCTGGAACTTCACCAGCTTCTGCTGCTGCAGCTGCTGCACGATCTGCGGCTTGACCTGCTCGAAGCTGGGCAGCTCGGGCGCCTTGGCCTCGCGCACGTCGTCCACGCGGATCACGTGGTAGCCGAACTGCGACTTGACCGGCTCGTCGGCCATCTGGCCCTTGTCCAGCTTTTGCAGCGCCTCGGCAAACTCGGGCACGTAGCCGGCCGGGTTGGCCCAGCCCAGGTCGCCGCCCTGGGCGCCGGAGCCGGGGTCCTTGGACTGCTTCTTGGCAATGTCCTCGAACTTGCCGCCCTTCTTGAGCTGGGCAATGATGGCCTTGGCCTCGTCTTCCTTCTCGACCAGGATGTGGCGGGCCTTGTATTCCTTGGCGCCGGCGGCGGGCGCCTGGGCGCCGACCACGCGGTCGTACTCGGCCTTGGCCTCTTCGTCGCTGACCTTGTTCTTGTCCTGGTAGTCGGCAAACAGCTCGTTGATCAGCACGCTCTGGCGCGCCAGTTCCATCTTGGCGCGGAAGTCGGGCGAGGCCTCCAGGCCGCGGCGCTGCGCCTCCTGCATGAAGATCTCGCGGGCGATGACTTCCTCGCGCAGTTGCTTGTCCACCTCGGCCGGCACGGGCTGGCCGGTGCGCGCGGCCTGGGCCTTGATCTGCGCCTCCAGCGCGTCCAGGCGCGCCTTGGGCACCGGCTTGCCGTTGACGATGGCGACGTTCTGCGCCAAGGCGGGCAGCGCCAGGGCGCCGGCCAGCATGGCCGCCGCGGAGGCCGTGAGAAGCTGTTTTTTCATGGTGTCAAAAGGGATGAAAAAAGCCCCGTCGGGGCAGGGATGAAAAGCGCGGGCTCAGAGCCTGGGCGCCTGACAGGCGGGTTGAGAGGCTGCGCAGGGCCGCAAAGTTTCGTTTCAGCGTGTTTCGATGGCAATGGCGTGCACGCCGTCGCGGTCGATGAATTGTTGCAACGCATCATACACAAGGCGATGCCGCGCCACGCGGCTCAGGCCGTCGAACCGGGGCGAGGCGATACGCACCCGGAAATGGGTGCCAAAGCCGGTGCCGTTGGCGCCGGCGTGGCCGGCGTGCTCCCAGCTTTCGTCCAGCACCTCCAGCAAAGTCGGTTGCAGTTGCTGGCGCAGGTGGTCGGCCATGCGGTCGGCCAGGGCAGTGTCGCTCATTCGGTGGTCTCCGCGGGGGTGTCGTCGCTCAGGTGCCGGGCCACGTACAGGCCCTGGCCGATGATGAAGGCGATGGGAAACACGTAGCCCCACAGCTTGAAGTTGGCCCAGGCGTCGGTGGTCCAGAAGGCCGCCACGTAGCCGTTGATGGCGGCCATGAACAGGCAGTACAGCACCCAGGCCACGGTGAGGCGGTGCCACACGCCGTCGGGCAGGCTGAGCTGGCTGCCCAGCATGATCTTCAGGAAGTTCTTGTGGAACACCCACAGCGCCACCGCCAGCGCCGCGGCCATGGCGGCGTAGAGCACGGTGGGCTTCCACTTGATGAAGCGCTCGTCCTGCAGCAGCAGGGTGAGCGCGCCGAAGATCAGGATCAAGGCCAGCGTGGCCTTGTGCATGGTGGTGAGCTTCTTGTCGATGGCGTAGATGATGGCCATCTGCACCACCGTGGCGGCCATCAGCACGGCCGTGGCCACGTAGATGCCTTGCAGCTTGTAGGCGCCAAAGAACAGCAGGATAGGCAGGAAGTCGAGCAGCAGTTTCATTTCAATGGATCGGGTGCGCCGGCGCCCGGTCGCGTGGGTCAGTGCCCCGAGCCAGATGGGGTATCAGCGGCTGCGGAGCCAGCCAGGCGCGGCCGCCGTGGCCGGGGTTCCCCCGGCCACCAGCGGCGTCCTCCCCTCAGGGGGGAAGGCGCGCAGCGCCTCAGGGGGGAGCCCATTATCGCGGCTCGAAGTCGAGGGCTGCGGAGTTCATGCAGTAGCGCAGGCCGGTGGGCTGCGGGCCGTCGGGGAACACGTGGCCCAGGTGGGCGCCGCAGTTGGCGCACACGGTCTCCACGCGCACCATGCCGTGGCTGGTGTCGCGCCGCTCGGCGATGGCGCCGGGGATCGCCAGCGAGAAGCTGGGCCAGCCGCAGCCGGCGTCGAACTTGGTGCCGGACTCGAACAGCCTGGCGCCGCAGCAGATGCAGTGGTAGCTGCCGTCGGCCCAGTGCTGCTCGTACTTGCCGGTGAAGGGGCGCTCGGTGGCGGCCTGGCGGGTGACCTGGAAGGCGCCGGGTTCGGCGTTTTTCTCGGCCAGCAGGGCGCGCCATTGGTCGTCGGTTTTTTGCACGGGATGGGTCATGAGGAGCAACTGATCTGGATGTGGGAAGCCCAGTCGGGCGGAAAGCCGGCCCAGTCGGCGTGCGCGGGGTGCTCGTCGAAGGGGCGCTCCAGCACGGCGAGCAGGTCCTGCACCATGCGGAAGTCCTTTTGCTTGGCCAGCGCGATGGCCTGCTCGGCCAGGTGGTTGCGCAGCACGATGGCGGGGTTGGATTGGCGCATCAGATCGACGTCCGGCGCCTGCCCATCAGCTGCCTGAAGCGCATCGAATTGCAGCAGCATCTGGTCGATGGCGGCGCGGTCGTGGAACAGCTCGCGCACCGTGTCGGCGCTGGCGCCGGCGGCATGGTGTGCCAGGCGGCGCCAGAAGATGGTCCAGTCGGTGCGCTCGCGCGCCATCAGGGTCAGCAGCTCTTCGCTCAGGGCGCGCATGGCGTCGCTGGCCTCGGGCAGACCCAGCTTGGCGGCCATGCGGCGGTCAAGCTCGTCGGCCAGGGCCGTGGGGTAGGGCGCCAGTGCCGCCATGGCATCGTCTGGCTCGCCGATCAACGGCAGCAGGGCCTGACCCAGGGCAAACAGGTTCCAGTGCGCGATGCGCGGCTGGTTGCGGTAGCTGTAGCGCCCGCCGTGGTCTGAGTGGTTGCAGATGTGGGCCGGATCGAACCCGTCCATGAACTGGAACGGCCCGTAGTCGATGGTCAGGCCCAGGATGCTCATGTTGTCGGTGTTCATCACCCCGTGCATGAAGCCCACCGCCTGCCACTGGGCGATGAGCGCGGCGGTGCGGCGGGTGACGGCGGCCAGCAGCGCGGCGTAGGGCTGGGCCTGGTCGCGGCAGTCGGGGTAGAAGTGCTCGATCACGAAGTCGGCCAGCGCCTTCAGTTCCTGGTGCTGGCCGCGGTGGCTGAAGTGCTCGAAATGCCCGAAGCGGATAAAGCTGGGCGCGGCGCGGGTGACGACGGCGGCGGTCTCGATCTCCTCGCGCCGCACCGGCTGGTCGGAGCCGGTGATGCACAGCGCCCGCGTGGTGGGGATGTGCAGGCCGTGCATGGCCTCGCTGCACAAAAACTCGCGGATCGACGAGCGCAGCACCGCGCGCCCGTCGCCCATGCGCGAGTAGGGCGTGAGGCCGCTGCCTTTCAGTTGCAGCTCAAGCCAGTCGCCACCGGGCGTCTGCACCTCGCCCAGCAGGTGCGCGCGGCCATCGCCCAGTTGACCGGCCCAGACGCCGAACTGGTGGCCGCTGTACACGCTGGCCAGCGGCGCGCTGCCGGCCAGCGGGCGGTTGCCGGCGAATGCTTCCAGCGCTTCTTGCGCCTGCCACCAGTCGTCTTGCAAGCCC
>JAEXBL010000399.1 GCA_023394015.1 Pseudomonadota bacterium
CAGGCTGGTGATGCACCACGAGCGCAAGCCCATCTACGCCAGTGCCTGGGTCTGGCTGGCGCAGGCACGAATGCTGCTCAGCCGGTTGGCATAGTTTATTTCTTCTACACCCTCTTGGCGGAGCAAAAGAAAGTAGGTCGCCCGCCGGGGCGAGACCCGGCCGACAGCGCCCCCACTACCATTCCCCCATGACCACCACCCACCTGCTCTACCTGCACGGCTTCCGCTCGTCCCCGCAGTCCGCCAAGGCCCGCCTGATGGCCGCGCGGATGCAGGCCGATCACCCCGGCGTCACCTGGTGGTGCCCACAGCTGCCGCCGTCGCCACGCGAAGCGGCGGCCTTGATCGAGCGCGGCACGGCCGATTGGCCGGCCGAGGGCATGGCGGTGGTCGGCTCCTCGCTGGGCGGCTTTTACGCTACCTGGCTGGCCCAGCGGCGCGGCTGCCGCGCGGTGGTGCTGAACCCGGCCGTCGATCCGGCGCGCGACCTGGCGGCGCACATCGGCGAGCAGACCGCCTGGCACTCACCCGAGGAGCGCTTTTTCTTCCGCCCCGAATACATCGACGAGCTGCGCGCCCTGCACGCCGGCCCGCTGCGCCAGCCTGAGCGCTTTTTCGCCGTCATCGCCAAGGGCGACGAGCTGCTGGACTGGCGCGAGATGACGGCCCGCTACGCCGGCGCCGGCATCCGCCTGCTGGAG
The DNA here is from genome assembly GCA_023394015.1 of Pseudomonadota bacterium. Classification (GTDB taxonomy): domain Bacteria; phylum Pseudomonadota; class Gammaproteobacteria; order Burkholderiales; family Burkholderiaceae_C; genus Ottowia. The sequence goes on from JAEXBL010000399.1 coordinate 702, forward strand.
GGCAGCGACCACGGGCTGAGCGATTTCGACCAGCACATCGACGCGGTGCTGGCGTTTCTGCAACCGGCCGGCTGAGCCCCCGCCGCGATCCGGCCCGGCAGGGATGGGACAATCGCCCCCCTCTATGCATGTTCTATTCGACGAGGCGGGCAAATTCCTGGCCGGCCGCATTCTTTCGGAGGCCGAGGCCTCGGCGCAGGTGGAGCTGGACTCGGGCAAGCGGGTCAAGGTCAAGTCGGCCAACCAGTTGCTGCGCTTCGACAAGCCGGCGCCGGCCGAGCTGATGGCCCAGGCGCAGCCGCTGGCGGCCGAGATCGAGTTGCCGCTGGCCTGGGAATTCGCGCCCGAGGGCGAGTTCGGCTTTGGCGAGCTGGCGACCGACTACTTCGGCGGCACGCCCGGCGTGGCCGAGCAGGCGGCCATGCTGCTGGCCCTGTACGGGGCGCCGCACTACTTTCGCCGCGCCGGCAAGGGCCGCTTCAAGAAGGCGCCGGCCGACATCGTGGCGCAGGCGCTGGCCGCCATCGAGAAAAAAAAGCAGATCGCCGCCCAGATCAGCACCTGGGCCGAGGAGCTGGCCGCAGGCCGCACGCCGGCGCCGATCCAGGAGCAGCTCTACAAGATCCTGTTCAGGCCCGACAAGAACGCGCCCGAATACAAGGCCGTGGTCGAGGCCAGCCGCGCCACGCAGCTGGCGCCGCTGGCGCTGCTGCAACAGGCCGGCGCCATCGAGTCGGCCTACCAGTTCCACTGGCAGCGCTTTCTGTTCGAGAACTTTCCCAAGGGCACGGGCTTTCCGCCGCTGTCGGCGCCCGCCATCACCGAGGATTTGCCGCTGGCCGCGGTGCAGGCCTATTCCATCGACGACTCGTCCACCACCGAGATCGACGACGCGGTGTCGCTGCAGGGCCTGGGTACGGGCACGGTGGTGCTGGGCATCCACATCGCCGCGCCGGGCCTGGCGGTGCAGCCGGGCGACGCGCTGGACGCCGTGGCGCGCGCGCGCCTGTCCACCGTCTACATGCCGGGCTACATGATCACCATGCTGCCCGACGAGGTGGTCGATGCCTACACGCTGAGCGAAGGCCGGCCGGTGCCGGCGGTGTCGCTCTACGTCACGCTGGACGAGCACACGCTGGACATCCGCGCCAGCGAGACCAAGCTGGAGCGCGTGCCGATTGCCGCCAACCTGCGCCACGACCAGCTCGACCACCTGATCACCAGCGACTGGCTGGCCAACGGCTCGGGTTCAAGCCAGAACGAGGCCGAACGCCTGCCCATCCAGCGCGAGCAGTTGCTGTTTCTGTACCGCCTGGCCCAGCACCTGAAGCTGCGCCGCGAGGAGGTGCGCGGCAAGCCCGAAACCTTCACCCGGCCGGACTACAGCTTCAAGCTGGTGCGCGATGCCGCCGCTGACGGCAGCGTGCCAAGAGGTGATGAGCAAGTCCTGATCACCACCCGCCAGCGCGGTGCGCCACTGGATCTGATCGTCTCCGAGCTGATGATCCTGGCCAACAGCACCTGGGGCCAGTGGCTGGCCGGGCTGGGCGTGCCGGCCATCTACCGCAGCCAGGCCAGCCTGCTGCCGGGCGTGAAGGTGCGCATGGGCGCCAAGCCGCTGCCGCACGCCGGCATGGGCGTGCCCAGCTACGCCTGGAGCACCTCGCCGCTGCGCCGCTACGTGGACCTGGTGAACCAGTGGCAGATCATCGCCGCCGCGCGCCACGGCCAGACCGCCGCGCTGGCGGCGCCCTTCAAGCCGCGCGATGCCGCGCTGTTCGCCGTCATCAGCGCCTTCGACGCCGCCTACAGCGCCTACAACGCCCACCAGGCCAGCATGGAGCGCTTCTGGACACTGCGCTACCTGCGCCAGCACGGCATCACCGAGCTCACGGCCAGCCTGATTCGGGAACAGGCTGGCGGCGCCTGGCTGGCGCGCGCCGACGAGCTGCCGCTGGTGTTCACCGTGCTGGGCGCGCAAGGCCTGCCGCGCGGCACCCAGGTGCGCGCCAAGCTGGGGCAGATCGACGACATCGCGCTGGACGTGGGCGGCACCGTGATCGAGGTGCTGGCCGGCGACGCCCCGGCCGAGGCCGGCAGCGACGAGGACGAGGAAGCGCCCGCCGCGGGCCCGATCGCCATCGCCGTCGACCTGAGCGAGCCCGAGGGCGACAGCACGGATAATCCCGCGCCGTGATGTTGCGTTTTTCCTGCGGGCGCGTGGCCGCCCTGCCGTACGCCCTTGCCCGCTAGGCCGCCATGAGTGCGATCAAACGGACCCTGGCCCTGCCCGGCCTGCAGTCGCTGAGCACGCTGCAGTGGGCGCTGGCGCTGTCGGTGCTGCTGCACGCCTCGCTGCTGACGGTGCGCTTTGTCGACCCCGAGGGCTTCAAGCGCCTGTTCCAGGACACCACGCTCGACGTGGTGCTGGTCAATGCCGAATCCGACGAAAAGCCCGACAAGCCGCAGGCGCTGGCCCAGGCCACGCTGGCCGGCGGCGGCGAGGCCAAGGACAAGCGCATCGCCAGCACGCCGCTGCCGCCGGCGCCGGTCGAATCGCCCGGCGACTCGGCCGTCAACGAGAACCAGCGCCGCATCGACAGCATGCTGGAGCAGCAAGAGCAGCTGCTGGCCCAGGTGCGCCAGCAACTGGCCACCATGCCCAAGGTGGACCCGCAGAAGCTGAACCAGGAC
>JAEXBL010000409.1 GCA_023394015.1 Pseudomonadota bacterium
TCACCACCACCTTCCAGGCGCTGCCCAGCGCCACCGTCCAGGCCGGAAACAGGTAGGACAGCAGGTGCGGCAGGTTGACGTCGCGCACGCGCATCCACCACGGCAGGTGCAGCGCGCGCGCCAGATCGTGCCAGCGCTGGTCGAGCGTGCGCGCGCCCTGCATGGCGGCCACGAACACCACCGGGAAACAGGCCACGAAGACGGTGAACAGCGGCGTGCCGTCGCCGGTACCGAACCACAGCATGGCCATCACCAGCCAGGCGATGGGCGGCGTGCCCAGCAGCACCGTGACCCAGGGCCGCGCCATCATCGACGCGGTAACCGACCGCCCCACCAGCACCCCGGCCACGCTACCCAGCGCCAGCGCCAGGCCCAGCCCGGCAAAGGCGCGCCGCGCGGTGATGCCGAGCTGGCGCAGCCAGTCGTCGCCACCCTGCGCCAGCGCCTGCAGCGCGGCGGCGGTCTCGTGCGGCGACGGCAGGATGAGCGGGCCGAAGTGGCGCGCCAGCGCATCCCACGCGGCCATCAGCAGCAGCAGGCTGGCGATGGCGCCCCAGCCGCCCCAGAAGTAGGCCGGCAAGCGCGCCAGCCAGTCGAGCAGCAGTTTCATCGGATGGCCATCAAACGCATGGGAAGCAGGCAGCCGAACATCCGAACGCGAAGGACGCCAAAGATTCGCGAAGGTCGCAAAAAAAACAGCCAAAAGAATGGTTTGTTCTGCGTTCTCTGCGTAACTTCCGCGCCCTCTGCGTTCGGCTGTTGGTTGTTCGGCGCTCCAGATTCAAAGATAGAACTCCGCCGTCGGCAGCTTGCCGCCGACCAGGCCGGGCTGGCGTGCCAGCAACTGCTGGAAGAAGAACTCCAGTTCCTCGCGCACCTCGCGCGCCGGCACGGATTCGTCCTGCGCCTGGCGCACGGCGTCGGCCACGCCTTCGGGCGTGAGCATGGCGATGCGCTCGGCCACCAGCTTGCCGCAGGCGTCGGGCTCGGCGTTGCACCAAGCCAGCGCCTCGATGTAGGCCTGGCGAAAGCGCGCGATCAGCGCCGCATTGCCCAGGTGCTTGCCCATGACCACCATGCCGGCCTGCGGAATGCGCGCCGGCCGCTGCCACACGCGGCCCCATTCCTGCTGCAGGTTCACGCTGCGATACAGGTCGGGCGCGATGGCACTGACCGGGAAGGACTTGGACTTGCGCAAGCCCACCGACACCGCCGGCTCGGCCAGCAGCGCGTGGTCGGCGCGGCGCGTCAGCAGCAGCTGCATGGCGTCCAGCGGCGAGGCGGCGTAGCGCAGGCGGATGTCCTCGCCGGGCTTGATGCCCTGCTTGTCGGCCAGCACGCGGAACACGATCTCGGGCATGTCGCCGCGAAACGGCATCACCACTTCCTTGCCCTTGAAGTCGGCCAGCGTCTTGAGCGCCGGATCGCGCGACACCATATGGAGCACGCCCCAGGTGTTGATGTCGAGCAAGCCCAGCTTGACGCCGCGGTTGTAGAGGTTGGCCGCCACGTTGCTGGGCATGGCGATGAAGTCGGCCTTGCCTTCCAGCGCCAGCGCGCGCAGCTGGTCGGGGTCCTTCCAGTTGACGAACTCGACACTGTCGGCGATGTCCCTCAGCAGACCGGCATCGACCAGGCGCACCAGCGGATTGGACACGCCGGCGAACGGCCCGGCCAGCAACAGCCTGGGCAGCCTGGGCACGGCAGCGGCCGGCTGCGCCCCCAGCGCCGGCGCGGCCGCCAGGCCAGCGACGGCCTGGATCAGCGTGCGCCGCGTCAAAAGCTTCTTTGCATGGTTCACTGCAAGCAACTCCACGGGCTCAGAAACGGGCATTCCATGACACCGCCAGGCTGCGCCCCGGCGCCTTGATCTCGGCGCCCGGCAGGCCCTCGGCCAGGTGCTCGTGGTAGCGGCGGTCGCCCAGGTTGCGCACGGCGATGCGCAGGCTCTGGTCGCGGCGGTAGTTCCAGGTCGCGCCCACGTCCACCACGGTGTAGCCGGGTGTCGCATCCTCGGTGCCGCGCGTGAACTGCGTGGCCACGCGCTTTTGCCTGGCCACGATGCGCGCCTGCGCATCCAGCGTCCACTGGGGCGCCACGCGCCCTTCCCAGCCCAGCGTCAGGCTGTCGGCGGGCACCTGGAACAGCGGCTCGCCCAGGTCGCGGTTGGTGCCGCGCACGCGCGAATAGGTGGCCGAGAACCAGTGCCCCTTGAACGCCTGCCAGCGCAGCTGCGCCTCGAAGCCCTGCAGCACCACGCTGCCCAGATTGGCGTTCTTCTTGCAGATGGCGGCATTGGGCGCGCCGCAGGCGGCCACCGCGTCGGCGCCGGTCAGCGGCACGCCGGTGAGGTAGTTGCTGATGCGGTTGCGGAAGATCGACGCCGCGTATTGCAGCGAGTCGCCCTCGCCCTTCACGCCCAGCTCGAACTGCGTGGCGGTCTCGGGCTTGACCTGCGGGCTGCCGGCGTAGAACGAACCGTCGCCGCGCAGGCCGGACTCGAAGCGCTCGCGCATGTCGGGCGCGCGGAAGGCGCGCGAGACGTTGGCATAGGGGCGCAGCAGCGGGTTGATCTCGTACATCACGCCGAGCGAACCCGAGGTGGCGCCGTCGCTGCGCGCCAGGCCACTGGTGACCTTGCCGTTGCCCATCGACGCCGCGCTGCCCTTGACGCGGTCGTGCCGCAGGCCGGCCAGTACGCGCCAGTTGCCGAACTGCATGTCGTCCTGCAGGTACAGGCCGGCGGCGCGGAGCTTGCCGTCCTCGAACGGCACGTTGCGCATGAACTGCGTGAACGCGGGCGGCGCGCCCTGGTAGCGGTCAGGGCTGGCGTTCATCCGCCAGGCATTGAGGCCGAAGGACAGCAGGTGGTTGGGGTGCGCCAGCCATTCCGCCTTGGCGTCCAGCCCGTCGGTGGCGAAGTTGACCGCGTTGGTGACGATGTCGCGCCCCAGCCGGTTGCCGAAGGCGTAGATGGTGCGGTGCATTTCCTGCCGGTACAGGCGCACATCCAGCCCCAGCGGCTGTCCGGCGCCGCGCGCCAGGCTGTAGCCGACCTCGTACAGGCGCCGCTCCTGCTTCGGCGAATGGATGGTGATGCTGCCCACCGACGGCATGGGGTGCGGGCGGGTCGAGCCCGGGTACCACACGTCGTCGTCGCGGTGCTGCTGCAGCGACAGGCGCAACTGCTGGCGGGCGTCGATGCGAAAGCGGTACTGGCCGATCAGCGCGCGCGAGTCGTAGCCGGTGCGCGGCACCTTGCCGTCAGGCGAGCGGTAATCGCCGTAACTCGCCAGCGAGGCGCCCAGCATCAGCGCATGGTTGCCGCCGCTGGCGTTCATCACCGCCACGCCGTTGGCACCGCGGCTGGCGCTGTCGAAGCCCAGGCCGGTACGCCACTGCACGCCCGGCTCGAAGCGCGCCTGCGGCAGGCGCACGTTGATGGCGCCGCCCAGCGCGCCGGTGCCGTACAGCACCGAGGCCGGGCCCTTGACCACCTCGACCTGCTCGGCCAGGCCGAGCGACATGAAAGACGCCACCGCGCCGGCCGGCTGCGCCGAGTTCAGGCGCATGCCATCGACCATCAGCACCACGCTGTCCTTCTTCAGCCCCCGGATCACCGGATTCTGGCCCTGGGCGCTGTCGCTGGACACGGCCAGGCCGGGCTCGCCGCGCAGCGCTTGGCCGGGGTTCTGCGCCTGCTTGCGGTTCAGCTCGTCGGCCGTCAGCACCGTGGTCGCCACCGGCGTTTCGGCCTCCGCGGCGGCATAGCCCTTGGCGGTGACATTGACCGCGGGCAGGCTGTCCGCCGCGTCATCAAGCGCCGGCGCCTGCGCATCGGCCCAGGCCGTGCCATGGACGGCCACCAGCGCTCCCAGCACCGGCGTCAACCGCCAGCGCGCCTTGCATGCGCTCGAACAAGTCCGCATCCCCTTCTCCTGCACAGATAGAATCGATGCGGGAAATGTTATTGAGAATGGTTCTCATAAACATTAACAAAGATCAAGGAATGCACGCGCCGGGTGATCCCGGGCCGGATTTCCGCCGATTCACCCTCTGCCCACCCCAAAGAAAGGAAGGCCCATGCAAGGCGACCCCCAAGTGCTCGACACCCTGAACCAGTTGCTGGCCGGCGAGCTGGCCGCGCGCGATCAATACTTCATCCACGCCTCGATGTACGAGGAATGGGGCCTGCCCAGGCTGCACGCGCGCTTTGAGCACGAGATGGAGGAAGAGACCGCGCACGCCCGCGCCATCATTCAGCGCATCCTGATGCTGGAGGGCACGCCGCGCATGGTGCCGGAGGCCCTGGACATCGGCAGCAACGTGCCCGAGATGCTGAAGAAGGACCTGGCGCTGGAGCTGAAGGTGCGCGACGCGCTGCAAGCGGCAATGCAGCTGTGCGAGCAAAAGCAGGATTACGTCAGCCGCGACATGCTGCTCGGCCAGCTGCAGGACACCGAAGAAGACCACGCCCACTGGATCGAGCAGCAGCTGGGCCTGATCGACAAGATCGGCCTGCCGAACTACCTGCAAAGCCAGACGGGCTGAGCCGTGGGCTTCTGACGGCACCGGGCCCTGGTCAATAGCCCTTTCCTCAGTGGCCGTTTCAGGCAGTGCCGGAAAAGTACCGGAGAAACTGCCGCGTACAAGTTCTCGTGGCCACTCAAGGTGCCTCGACCACGCAACACCCACTCTTGCGAGTTGTTCACGGCGTCTTACGGGCAGAGAAAACCCCCCTGCTGACAGGCACTCCAGTCGCACGAGGCAACAAAAAACCCGACACAGGTTCATCCGTGTCGGGCTTTGATTGTTTGGTAGGCGCGATTGGACTCGAACCAACGACCCCCACCATGTCAAGGTGGTGCTCTAACCAGCTGAGCTACGCGCCTGAAAGATTCGAAGCTACTAAGTATAGCAAATTGATGGCGGCTTGATCGGGCCGAGCGGCGCGAAATTTCAACGACGCCGCGCGACGCGCACGCCGGTCACGTCCTGCACTTGGCGCAGCACGTGGGCCAGGCGCTGGGTGTCGCTGACTTCGACGGTGAAGGTCATCCAGGCCCAGCCCTTGCTGGACTGGGTCTGCACGCCGATGACGTTCATCTTCTCGCGCGCGAACACGTCGGAGATATCGCGCAGCAGGCCCTGGCGGTCCAGTGCCTCGATGCCGACATCGACCGGGTAGGCGGGCGCGTGGCCGGTGGCCGGCGTGCTCCAGCCGACCTCGATCACGCGTTCGGGCTCGCGCGCCTGCAGGTCGCGGAAAGCGTTGCAGTCGCGCCGGTGCACGCTGACGCCGCGGCCGCGGGTGACGTAGCCGGCGATGTCGTCGGGCGGCGCCGGCTTGCAGCAGCGGGCGGGCTGGGTGAGCAGCGAGTCCTGCCCCACCACCAGCACGCCGCCGCGCGCGCGGCTGCCGTCGGCGCGCGCCTTGAGCAGCACCTGGGCATCGGCATCGGGGGCGGGCTCGGGCGGGCGCAGCACGGCCCCAATGGCGCGCAGCGACAGCTCGTCCTTGCCCACGGTCTCGAACAGCGCCTCGGGGGTCTTGAAGCCCAGCTCGCTGGCCAGCTGCTCCAGCGACTGGGCCGTGCGCCCTTCTCGCTGCAGCAGCCGCTCGACCATGTCGCGCCCGCGGGCGGCGGTTTCGCGGGTTTGCTGGGCGTTGAACCAGGCCCACACCTTGGACTTGGCGCGCGACGAGGCCAGGTAGCGCAGTTCGGGGTTCAGCCAGTCGCGCGAGGGGCCGCCCTCCTTGGCGGCGATCACCTCCACCGTCTGGCCGTTCTTCAGCGGCGTGTTCAGCGGCACCATGGCGCCATCGATGCGGGCGCCGCGGCAGCGGTGGCCCAGGTCGGTGTGCACGGTGTAGGCAAAGTCCACCGCGGTGGCGCCGGCTGGCAGCTCGACGATGGCGGCCTGGGGCGTGAGCACGTAGATGCGGTCCTCGAACAGGCCGTGCTGCGGCGCGGCGCCGGACAGATCGCGCTCCCAGGCCAGCAGCTGGCGCAGCACGGCGATCTTGGTGTCGTAGTCGCTGCCGGCGCTGACGCCGGCGTAGCCCTTGGCGCCGGCCTCCTTGTAGGCCCAGTGCGCGGCCACGCCGTGTTCGGCGTGCTGGTGCATCTGGTGCGTGCGGATCTGTATCTCCCACGGCCGGCCGTCGGCGTCGCGCACCACGGTGTGCAGCGACTGGTAGCCATTGACCTTGGGCCGGGCGATGTAGTCGTCGAACTCCTGCGGCACCGGCGTGAAGCGCTGGTGCACCCAGTCCAACGCCTTGTAGCAGTCCTCCACCGAGGGCACCAGCACGCGCAGTGCGCGCACGTCGAACACCTGGTCGAAGTCCAGCCCCTTGCCGCGCATCTTGCGCACGATGCTGCTGATGTGCTTGGGCCGGCCGCTAACGCTGGCGTCGATGCCCTGCGCGCGCAGGGCCGATTCGATGGCGGCGCGCTGCTGCTCCAGCGCGGCTTCGCGCTCGACGCGCTTTTCGTCCAGCAACGAGGCCACGCGCCGGTAGGTCACGGGCTCCTGAAAGCGGAAGATCAGGTCCTCCATCTCCCACTTGATCTGCCAGATGCCCAGGCGGTTGGCCAGCGGCGCGAACACCTCGTGCGATTCGCGCAGCAGGCTGGGCGGCGGCGGCTGGCGCGCCGCCGCGCACCAGCGCAGCGTCTGCAGGCGCGAGGCCAGGCGCAGCAGCACCACGCGCAGGTCGCGGCTGAAGGCCAGCAGCATCTTGCGCACGAACTCGGTCTGCTGGCCGGCCAGCTCGGAGTCACCCAGCTGCTCGGAGCGGCCCAGGCGCGAGCGCTGCTGCACGCGCTCCAGCTTCGAGGCCTCGATGGCCAGCCGCGCGAAGCTGTCGCCAAAGGCCTTGCCGATCACCTCTTCGGGGCGGTTGAGCTGGCTGCTGGCATAGCTCAGGTACACCGCCGCCTGGATGGCGTCGGAGCCGCCGATGCCGGCCAGGATGTCGGCCGTGGCGTCGGCATGAGCCAGCACGTTCTCGCCCGACGAGGTGGTCTCGCCGGCCAGCAGGGGCTTGGCGAAGGCACGGGCGCGGGCGCGCATTTCGCTGCCCTCGTCCTGGCCACCCCCGGTGGCCGTCACCACGTCGGACAGCGCCTGGTGCGTGGTTTGTGAAGGCAGGGCCAGGGTCTTCATGGCGTGTCGCCCTCGGCAGCGGCGGGTGCCGGCAGCAGAAAGTCGAGCAGCAGCGCCGCCTGATCCGCGGTCACCAGCGTGGGCGCATGGCCCACGCCGGGCAGCTCGACCACGCGCGGGCGCGGGCCGCGGGCCTGCATGGCCTGCGCGGTGGCGGCCGACAGCAGGTCGGATTCGGCGCCGCGCAGCACCAGCGTCTCGGCCTGCACGCGGTCGTAGAGCTGCCACAGCGCGGCCTCGCCCTCGGCGGCCGAGGCCGGGGTCATGGCGGCATAGGGCACGGCGATGGCCGGGTCGTAGTGCAGGCGCCAGCCGCCGCCCGGCGCCGGCTTCAGCATCGGGCGCGACAGCGCCAGCCACTGCGCGTCGCTGTGCGGGCCGAAGCCGGCCGAGATCTCGCGCATGTACGCAGCCGCCGCCTCGACCGATTCAAAGCTGCCGGATTGGCCGAGGTACTGGCCGATGCGCGCCAGCGCCTGCCATTCGATGACCGGGCCGACGTCGTTCAGCACCAGGCGGTGCAGTGGCGCGGGCAGCGGCAGCCCGGGCGTGCCGGCCAGCGTCAGCCCGATCAGGCCGCCCATGCTGGTGCCGACCCAGTCGAACGTGGTGATGGGCGCCTGCGCCTGCAGCCCGGCCAGCAGCGCCAGCATGTCGCCGACGTAGGTGGGAAACTGGTAGCCCATCGGGTCTTTCAGCCAGTCGCTCTCGCCGCGGCCCACCACGTCGGGGCAGACCACGCGCAGCGCCTGGCCCCGCGCGGCGGCGCGCGCCAGCAGCGCGCGGGCCAGCACGTCGAAGTCGCGCCCCTGTCGCGACAGGCCGTGCACGCACACCACCAAGTGCGGCGCCGCGGCATCGCCCCACAGCCAGTACGCCATGCGGTGGCCGCCCTGCGCATCAGGGCAGTGGATGTGGGCAAGCGTGGGCTGGGTCATGGACGTGATGGCGCGGCGGACAGACCGGCCCATGGTAAGGCAAGGCCGGCAAGCCCAGGGCCGGCAGGCAGAGGGCGCCGCCTTGCGGCGCCGCGGCGTTCATTGCGCCTGCACCGACCCCGACACCGTGGCCTGCACGATGCTCTTGCCCGGCTCCACCGGCACCGGCGCGTCGGCCAGCATGGCGCGGGCCTCCTTGGCCATGCCGTACATGCGCGGCTGAAAGCCCGAGTCGTCGCTGCTGACGCTGACTTCGCGCAGCGTGTAGCCGGCGAAGCCGAAGGCCTTGGCGATCTCGGCCGCCCGGGCCTTGAAGCGCTCGATGGCCAGCGCCTGGGCTTCGCCCTCGACCTTGGCCCGCTGCTCGCGGCTGAGCCCGAACGAGAGGTGGCCAATGGTCATGGTGCTGGCACGCGCCGCGGCCTGGGTGATGCGCGCGAAGTCGCGGCCTTCCAGCAGCAGCTCGGCGCGGCCTTGCCAGGCGCTGATCTTGCCGTCGCGGCCGTAGCGCGGGTGGACGCTGAAGTCGCCGCTGCGCACGTCCATCTGGCCCGGCTGGGCCGTGCTCTTGACCTGGGCCAGCGCGGCATCCAGCGCCTGGCGCAGCGTGGCCTGCACGCTGGCGGCGTCGGCGCCTTCGGCCTGGGTGGACAGTGTCAGCGTGAGCCAGTCCTGCTGCACCTCGCTCTGGCCCGTGGCCGAAAGCTGCAGCACGTTCTGGGGCGGGGCAATGGTCATGGCGGCGAGGGGTGTGGAGGGCTGAGCATAGGCCAGCGCGGCGCTCAGGCCGAGCAGCAGGCCAATGGCCGCAGCGTGGGATAAACGAGGGGTCATGGGGATGCGGGAGTGAATCAACAAGCGCCGCCGGGGCGCGGCCCCGCATCTTGGCATGGGCGCGGCCGCGCGGCTGTCGGACAAGGCCGGCGCTGGCCGGCCGCGTGCCGCACACAAAAGTGGAAGGGATGCTGGCGGGATGCCTCAGCGGCGCTCGTCCAGGCGGGCGCTGGTGGTCTGCTCGGCGCCCGGCCGCAGCGAGGCACGGCGGATCTGCTCGCGCAGCTGCAGCCGCTGCTCGGCCGTCAGGCGGCGGTCGGCGGGGCCAGGAAGGTCCGCATCGCGCTGGCGGTGCACGGCGTCCACGGCCATCCACAGCGGGCTGCGCTGCTCTGCCGCCGAGGCAGCCATGCCAGGCGGCAACTCGCCTTGCATGTCCGCACCCGATGCCTCGCCAACGGCCTGCGCCAGCAGCACGGCCGGGGCAAGCGCCAAGCCAAGGCCCAGCCACAAGGAGGGAACACGGTTCAGTCTGCTCACGATGCCCCAAGCATCGCATACCACCGCGTGAGCGTCTTTCAGAGAGCCGCGGGCCGGGGCAACAGATGTAACACTGTGAAAAGCGCAGCGGGTAAACCCGAACTTAGCGAGTCTTCAGGGACACAATGCCTCTGTTACAAATAGGACTGAAGGGTTTGAACTGAATGAACCAGGCAAGCAACCGAGTCGACAAGGTCGTCATCGTCGACGACGACGCCCGCATCCGCGACCTGCTGCGCCGCTATCTGGCGCAAGAGGGCTTCGAGGTGATGGTGGCCGAAGACGCCAAGGCGCTGGCGCGCATCATGCTGCGCGACACCATCGACCTCATCGTGCTCGACTTGATGATGCCGGGCGAGGACGGCCTGTCGGTGTGCCGCCGCCTGCGCGCCGCGGGCGACAAGACACCCATCATCATGCTCACCGCCAAGGGCGAGGACGTGGACCGCATCGTCGGCCTGGAGGTCGGCGCCGACGACTACCTGGGCAAGCCGTTCAACCCGCGCGAGCTGCTGGCGCGCATCCACGCCGTGCTGCGCCGCCGCCCGCCGCAGGAGGCGCCGGGCGCGCCCTCGGCCGAGAACGAATCGGTCAGCTTCGGCCCGTTCCAGTTCGACCTGGGCGCGCGCACGCTGCACAAGAACGGCGAGGAGATCAGCCTGACCACCGGCGAGTTCGCCATGCTGAAGGCGCTGGTGCGCCACCCGCGCCAGCCGCTGTCGCGCGAGAAACTGGCGCAACTGGCGCGCGGGCGCGAGTTCGAGCCCTTCGACCGCAGCCTGGCCGTGCAGATCTCGCGCCTGCGCAAACTCATTGAGCAGGACGCCGCCAGCCCGCGCTACATCCAGACGGTGTGGGGCGTGGGCTATGTGTTCGTGCCGGATGGCGCGGGGTGATGACGCCCCCCCTGAGTCGCCTGCGGCGCCTTCCCCCCAGGGGGACAACGCTGGTGGTCGGGGGAACCCCGCCCACGGCGTTCTTGAACGGCTTGCTCCGCAGCCTTTTGGGGGCCTGCTGCGCGGCTGGCGGGTGGGTGATGGTCTGGGCGTGATCGCAATAGCCCGGTGGTCCACATGAGCTCGGCGCTACAGCCTGCCGGCGTCGACGCGCCCGCGCCTGTCACTCAGCCGGATCAGTTGCTGGATTCGCTGAACGCGCCGCTGGAGCTGCCGCGCCAGTCGCGTCCGCCGATCGGGCTGAGCCTGTTCTGGCGCACCTTCTTTTTGCTGGCCCTGCTGCTGCTGGGCAGCTCGGTGGGCTGGTACCAGATGTTCCGCACGCTCGAGTACGAGCCGCGCGTGATCGACAACGCGCGCCAGATCGCCTCGCTGGTCAACCTCTCGCGCGCGGCGCTGATCCACTCCGACGCCATTGCCCGCGTCTCCCTCATCAAAACGCTGGCCGAGCAGGAGAAGGTGCGCATCCTGCCGCGCGAGCCGGGCGACAAGTTCGAGCTGTTCAACCAGACCGAGCTGGAGCGCCGCATGAGCGCCGAGATCATGGCCCGCCTGGGCCCGGGCACCGTGGTGGCCAGCCGCGTCAACGACGAGGCCGGCCTGTGGGTGGGCTTCTCGATCGAGGGCGATTCGTACTGGCTGCTGACCGACCGCTCGCGCGTCGGCGCGCTGCTGGGCGGCAGCGCCTGGCTGCTGTGGCTGGCCATGCTGGGCGCGGTGTCGCTGATCGGCGCGGCGCTGCTGGCCGGCTTCATCAACCGGCCGCTGCGGCAGCTCTCGATTGCCGCCGCCCGCGTGCGCGAGGGCGACTACCTGCAGGGCCGGCTGGACGAAAGCGCGCGCTCGGCCGAGATCCGTGAGGTCAACATCGGCTTCAACCGCATGGCCGACCAGTTGTCGAAGATCGAGCAGGACCGCGCCGAGATGCTGGCCGGCATCTCGCACGATCTGCGCACGCCGCTGGCGCGCCTGCGGCGGGAGACCGAGATGAGCGTG
>JAEXBL010000414.1 GCA_023394015.1 Pseudomonadota bacterium
CGGTGCGCAAGCAGGAACACATGCAGGCATTCGCCCGGGGCTTCCTGCCCATGGCCGGCGCGCTGGGCGGCGTGGGCATGCTGCTGCTGCTGGAGCCCGACCTGGGCGCCTTCATGGTGATCGTGGCGATCGCCATCGGCATCCTGTTCCTGGGCGGCATCAACGGCAAGTATTTCAGCAGCCTGCTGGCGGTGCTGGTCAGCACCTTCCTGATGCTGATCTGGCTGTCGCCGTGGCGCCGCGCGCGGCTGTTCGCCTATCTGGATCCCTGGAACGAAGACAACGCCTACGGCAGCGCCTACCAGCTGTCGCATTCGCTGATCGCGCTGGGACGCGGGGAATGGCTGGGCGTGGGCCTGGGCGCCAGCGTCGAGAAGCTGCATTACCTGCCCGAGGCGCACACCGACTTCCTGATGGCGGTGGTGGGCGAGGAACTGGGCTTCGCGGGCGTGATGCTGGTCATCATCCTGTTCGCCATCATCGTGTACCGCGGTTTCGATATCGGCCGCCAGGCCATCGCCATGGAACGCACTTTCGCGGGCCTGGTGGCGCATGGCGTCGCCATGTGGTTCGGCGTGCAGGCCTTCATCAACATGGGGGTCTGCCTGGGCCTGCTGCCCACCAAGGGCCTGACCCTGCCGCTGATGAGCTACGGCGGCTCGGGCGTGGTGATGAACCTGTGCGCATTGGCCATGCTGATCCGGGTCGACGTCGAAAACCGCATCATGATGCGCGGGGGGCGAGTATGACCGCGTCCCGCACCATCCTGATCATGGCCGGCGGCACCGGCGGGCACATCATGCCCGGGCTGGCGGTGGCCGACGTGCTGCGCGAGCGCGGCTGGCGCGTGCTGTGGCTGGGCAATCCCGAAAAGATGGAAGGTCGGCTGGTGCCGCCGCGCGGCATCGAGCTGGTGCCCCTGCGCTTCCAGGGCGTGCGCGGCAAGGGCGTGTCGGCGCTTCTGAAGCTGCCGTTCCTGCTGCTGCGCGCGTTCGCGCAGGCGTGGTCGCGTCTTGCAGACGTGCGCCCCGACGTGGTGCTGGGCATGGGCGGTTACGTGGCCTTTCCGGGCGGCGTGGTCGCCGCGCTGCGCGGGACGCCGCTAGTCGTGCATGAACAGAACGCCGTGGCAGGCACCGCGAACAAGTGGCTGGCCAGGATGGCGCGCCGCGTGCTCAGCGGTTTTCCCGGCGTGCTGCCCAAGGGCGAGGCCATGGGCAACCCCGTCAGGGCGGATATGTGCGCGCTGCCGGATCCGGCAGCGCGCTATGCCGGCCGCAGCGGCGCGCTGCGCGTGCTGGTCGTGGGCGGCAGCCTGGGCGCCCAAGCCTTGAACACCACGCTGCCGCAGGCGCTGGCGCTCCTGCCGCAGGAAAGCAGGCCGGAGGTCGTCCACCAGGCCGGCGAACCGCATTTGCCCGCGCTGCAGCAGGCCTACGCCCAGGCGGGCGTGGCGGCCGACTGCCGCGCGTTCATCGACGACATGGCGGGCGCCCTGGGGGCGGCCGACCTGCTCATCTGCCGCGCGGGCGCCATGACGGTGTCCGAAGTGGCCGCGGCGGGCGTGGCGGCGCTGTTCGTGCCGTTCCCGCATGCCATCGATGACCATCAGACCGCCAACGCGCGCTTCCTGAGCGATGCGCAGGCCGCCTGGCTCCAGCCTCAGACCGCCTTGACGCCCGAGTGGCTGGCGCAGTGGCTGGGCCAGCGCACCCGACAGGAACTCCAAGCCGTCGCAGAACGGGCCCGTGCGCATGCGCGCCCCGAGGCGGCGGCCCATATCGCCGACGCCTGTGAACAAGCAGCGGGGCGTTCATCATGAAACACAGAATCCAACATATCCATTTCGTAGGCATCGGCGGCTCGGGCATGAGCGGCATTGCCGAAGTGCTGCTCAACCTGGGCTACACGATCAGCGGCTCCGACCTGAACGAATCGGCCGTGACGCGCCGCCTCGCCGCCCTGGGCGTGAAGATCTCCATCGGCCATGTGGCCAGCAACGTGACCGGCGCCGGCGCCATCGTGACGTCCACGGCCGTGGCTGGCGACAACCCCGAGGTGATCGCGGCCCGTTCGGCCCGCATTCCCGTGGTGCCGCGCGCCATCATGCTGGCCGAACTGATGCGCCTGAAGCGCGGCATCGCCGTTGCCGGAACCCATGGCAAGACGACCACGACCAGCCTCGTGGCCAGCGTGCTCGCCGCAGGCGATCTCGACCCCACTTTCGTGATCGGCGGCCGCCTGAATTCCGCCGGCGCCAATGCGCGGCTGGGCCAGGGCGACTACATCGTGGTCGAGGCCGATGAATCCGACGCCTCGTTCCTGAACCTGCTGCCCGTGATGGCCATCGTGACCAATATCGATGCCGATCACATGGATACCTACGGGCACGACGTGGCGCGCCTGAAGAGCGCGTTCATCGAGTTCACCCAGCGCCTGCCGTTCTACGGCAGCGCCGTGCTTTGCCTGGATGACGCGAACGTGCGGGAGATCATGCCCTTCGTATCCCGGCCGATCACCACCTACGGGCTCAACCCCGAGGCGCAGGTGCATGCCTACGAAGTGCAGCCGGCGGGCACGAGCATGCGTTTCAACGTGCAGCGCACCTATCTGGACACGCTTTTGCCGCCGCTGGAAGTGGAACTGAACCTGCCCGGCCTGCACAACGTGCGCAACGCGCTGGCGGCGATCGCCGTGGCGACCGAATTGGGCGTGTCCGACGACGCGATCCGCGAGGCGCTGGCGTCGTTCAAGGGCGTCGGCCGGCGGTTTACCCAGACCGGCGAGTTCCCGGTGCCCGCCAGCCATGGCGGCGGCACCTTCACGGTGATCGACGATTACGGTCACCACCCCGTGGAAATGGCGGCCACGCTGGCTGCCGCGCGTGGCGCCTGGCCCGACCGCCGCATCGTGCTGGCGTTCCAGCCGCACCGCTACACGCGAACCCGGGATTGTTTCGAGGATTTCGTGCGTGTGCTGGGCACGGCGGACGCCGTGCTGCTGACCGAGGTCTACGCCGCGGGCGAGCCGCCGCTGGTGGCGGCGGACGGCCGGGCCCTGTCGCGCGCGCTGCGGGTGGCCGGCAAGGTCGAACCGGTGTTCGTCGAAGACGTGACGGAGCTGCCGCAAGCGGTGGTGGACTTCGTCCGTGACGGCGACGTCGTGGTTGTCATGGGAGCGGGGTCGATCAGCAAGGTCCCCGCCCAAGTAGGAGAGCTGGCATGAACACGCAATTCGGCAAGGTAGGGGTGTTGTACGGCGGGCGTTCCGCCGAGCGCGAGGTGTCGCTGATGTCGGGGGCGGGCGTGCATCAGGCGCTGCTCAGCGCCGGCGTCGACGCCCATCTGTTCGACACCGGCGAGCGCAGCCTGTCCGAACTGGCGGAGCAGGGATTCGACCGCGTGTTCATCGCCCTGCACGGCCGCTACGGCGAGGACGGCACGATCCAGGGCGCGCTGGAGCTGCTGGGCATTCCCTATACCGGAAGCGGTCCGCTGGCTTCCGCGCTGGCCATGGACAAGACCATGACCAAGCGCGTGTGGCTGCAGCATGGCCTGCCCACGCCCGGGTTCGAAGTCCTGGACGCCGACACCGAGCTGCGCCTGGTGCCCGATCGCCTGAGCCTGCCGCTCATCATCAAGCCGCCGCATGAGGGGTCGACGGTCGGCATCACCAAGGTGGTGGGCTATTCCGACATGAAGGAAGCCTATGCCGCGGCGGCTCGCTTCGACAGCGAGGTGCTGGCCGAGCAATTCATTTCGGGCCGCGAACTGACCGTGGCGGTGCTGGGCTCCGGCAAGGCCGCGCGCGCGCTGCCCGTGATCGAGATCGCCGCGCCCGGCGGCAACTACGACTACGAGCATAAGTATTTCTCCGACGACACGCAGTACTTCTGCCCGGCCGCCCTGCCTCCCGAAGTGGCGGAGGAAGTCGCCGGGATCGCCGTCAAGGCATACCAGGCGCTGGGTTGCGAAGGCTGGGGCCGCGCCGACTTCATCCTCGACCGGGACAACCGGCCGTGGCTGCTTGAAATGAATACCTCGCCTGGCATGACCAGTCACTCTCTCGTTCCCATGGCCGCGAAGGCGGTGGGAATCAGCTATGCCGATCTGTGCGTGGCAATTTTGTCCGAGGCTGCGTGCAAGGTGCGCAGCCCGGCCCGCAACGCTTGACCTGGATAATCTGTGTGGAACGACGCTCGCACTACCAACCTGATCGCCAACACGCTGGCCGTGCTGGCGGTTTGCGCCATGCTCGTCGCGGGTGTGGTGTGGGTAGCGCAGCGCCCGTTCTTCACGCTGTCGGCCATCGAGCTGGAATCGATGCCGGACACCGAGCTGCACTATGTGTCGCCGGGCGCGGTGCGATCGGCGATCGCCGGCCGCTTCAAGGGCAACTTCTTCACGGTGGACCTGGACGACGCGCGGGAGATCTTCGAGTCGGTTCCGTGGGTCCGGCATGCGACCGTGCGGCGGATCTGGCCGAACGTGCTGCGCGTGCGGATCGAGGAACAGCAGCCCCTGGCGCTGTGGAACGAGAACCAGATGATCAACACCTGGGGCGAGGCGTTCACGGCCAACACGGGCGAGGTGGACGACGAGACCGTGCTGCCGCAATTCTTCGGCCCCGAGGGCACCGAGTCGCTGGTCGTGCAGCGCTATGCCGAGCTGGCGCGCTGGTTCGCGCCGCTGGACATGCACGTCAAGCAGCTGGAACTGAGCCCGCGCTATGCCTGGCGCGTCGTGCTGTCCAACGGCATGTCGCTGGACCTGGGACGAGATCCGGGCGCCGATGCGCCCGACCCGCATGGCTTGCCCGGCGCATTGCCGTTCGCGGCCCGTATTCAACGCTTTGTGCAGGCGTGGCCCGCCGTGGCGGGGCGCCTGGAAGGGCGCACCGTGACGCAGGCCGACCTGCGCTATCCGAATGGTTTCGCCCTGGCGCTGGCTCCATTGCCACCGTCGGAAACCAAAACCAAATCCACACCGAAACCTCCGAAGAAACGCTAACGCCATGACCCGTGACATCAAGGACCTTATCGTCGCCCTCGATATCGGCACCAGCAAGGTGGTGGCTGTGGTGGCTG
>JAEXBL010000063.1 GCA_023394015.1 Pseudomonadota bacterium
CTGCTGGCGCGCGCATGGCCCCGGCAGCCGCCAAGCTGGCCGGTAGCGGTGCGCGCGCCGCCACGTCGGCGGCCAGCAGTGCGAAGGCGGCGTTTCAGGCCGGTTCCGCCGCCGCTGGCGGCGGCGCAAAGGGCGCGATGGCGGGCCTGGGCAACGTCGCCAAGACCGGCGCGCAGTCCGCCGGACGCGCCGCAGCATCCCGTGCTTCCGCTGCCGGGCAGCGCATGGCTGCGCCGTTCCGCGCGGGCTGGAACAGTGACGCTGGCGCGTCAGCCGGCCAGGCCGCCACCAGCGAAACCCCCGCAGGCGCTGCCGCTGCACAGGCGCCCGAGCAACCCGCTTGGGCGAAGCGGCTGCATCGCCGCCAGCAACTCACCCATGCCGCAACCACCACCGCCCACGCGCTGCGTGGTGGCGATGGCGGCGGCTCCGGCCAAGGGCCGAGCCTGCGCGATTCCGATTCATAAGGAGAACTGACCATGCGATTCAAGAAACCGCAGGTGCGCTACGCGGACACGCCGCCGCCTGCCACGCCGTACCAAGCTGCCGGCCAGGTGTGGGACGAGCGCATCGGCTCGCCGCGCGTGCAGGCGAAGAACTGGCGGCTGATGGCCTTCGGCTGCCTGACGCTCGCGCTGCTGATGGCCGGCGGCCTGGTGTGGCGGTCGGCGCAGTCCATCGTGACGCCCTACGTCGTGGAGGTGGACAACGCTGGCCAGGTGCGCGCCGTGGGCGAAGCCGCCACGCCGTACCGGCCCAACGATGCGCAGACCGCGCACCACATCGCGCGCTTCGTGACGCTGGTGCGCTCGCTGTCCATCGACCCCATCGTCGTCCGCCAGAACTGGCTGGACGCCTACGACTACACGACCGACAAGGGCGCGGCCGTGCTCAACGACTACGCGCGGGTCAACGACCCGTTCGCGCGCATCGGCAAGGAGTCGGTGACGGTACAGATCACCAGCGTCGTGCGCGCCAGCGACACGTCTTTCAACGTGCGCTGGACGGAACGCCGCTACGTCAACGGCGCCGCGGCGGGCTTAGAGCGGTGGACGGCCGTGGTGTCCATCGTGCTCCAGCCGCCGCGCACCGAAGAACGCCTGCGCAAGAACCCCCTGGGCATCTACGTCAACGGCCTGTCGTGGAGCCGCGAACTGGATTCTTCCGAAGGAGCCAAGCCATGAATGATCTTTTCCGTAAATCCGCCTTGCCGGTGATCTTGCTTGCCCTGGCGGGCTGCGCCACGCAGGGCAAGCCACCGCCGACCATCTCGCTCGATGAGCCGGTGCAGGCCCAGCCGCTACCCGAGCCACCCGCGCCGGTGGAGGTGGTGGCGGTGCCCGAGGTGCTGCCGATGCCGGCGCAGTTGAAGCCATTGCCCGAAGCCGAGGACACCAAGCCCACGCCGGAACCAGCCGACGAGAAGGTGCGCGTCTCACGGGCCAATGCCGAGGCGCGCGTCGCACCCACGCGCGAGGGATACGTCAACGCGATTCAGGTGTGGCCGTTCACCGATGGCGCGCTCTACCAAGTCTATGCAGCCGTGGGCCGCGTGACCGTGATTTCGCTCCAGCCGGGCGAGGAGCTGGTGACGGTGGCCGCTGGTGATACCGTGCGCTGGATCGTGGGCGATACGTCGAGCGGCAGCGGTGCTGGCCTGCGCGTCAATGTGCTGATCAAGCCGATCCGCTCGGGCCTCTAGACCAATCTCGTCATCACCACCAACCGCAGGACGTACCTGCTGGAGCTGTCCTCGACGGAAAAGACGTGGATGGCGTCGGTGTCCTGGGAGTACCCGCGCGACCGGATGCTGGCCTTGCAGCGCCAGGCGCAGGCGGCCAGCGCCGCCGCGCCGGTGGACTCCGGCTTGTCGCTAGAAAACCTGCGCTTCCGCTACGCGGTCAGCGGTAGCAACCCGCCGTGGAAGCCGCTACGCGCCTTCGACGACGGGCAGAAGGTCTATATCCAGTTCCCCGCCGGCATCGCGCAAGGCGAGCTGCCGCCGCTGTTCGTGATCGGGCCGGAAGGCGACGGGCAACTGGTCAACTACCGCTTCCGTTCGCCGTACTACATCGTGGATCGGCTGTTCGGTGCCGCCGAACTGCGCCTGGGCGGGGACAAGGGCGACGTGGTGCGAATTGAGCGCACGGACGGCGTTGCGCGGAGGAACTGACCATGAGCCAGGACGACACCCCCGACCTCGCCACGCCGCAGGCAGGCAAGGTCGCGCCGGAAGCGGTGGCGCTGCGCGCCCAGCCGCGCCCGGTCACTCGCCTGAACCGGCGCACGCTGGCCATCCTCGTCGGCGGCCTGTCGGTCGCCGTCCTTGGGGCCACGATCTGGTCGCTACAACCGCAGCGACGCAGTGCGGGCGAGCAAACCGAGCTTTACAACGTCGATCGCGTCTCGAAGTCCGAAGGGCTGGATGCGCTGCCGACGGACTACTCGAAGCTGCCACCAGCCTTGCCGCCCGATGTGCCCGAGCTGGGGCCGCCGTTGCCCGGCGACCTTGGCCCGGCCATCGTCGCTTCGCAGCAGCCGGTGACGCCGGGCTATTCGCCGCCAGGCCATGATCCCGAAGATGCCTTGCGCAAGGAGGCGGACGCGGCGGCGGCCTCGTCGGTGTTCTTCCGCTCGGGTGGCCAAGGGCAGACCGCCGCCACGGTCGCGCAAGCTGCGCCGGGTGCGCCTGGTGTTGCAAGCGCGCTCGCGGCCTTCGACCCGCTCGCTGCGGGGCCGGCTTCGACGGCGGCCCAGTCCGCCGACCCGACCGCCGTGCAGAACCGGCAAGACCAGAAAGAGGCGTTCCTGAAAGCCGGTTCTACGGAAACCCGCAATTCCGGCAATCTGGCGCTGCCCGCGTCGCCTTATCAGGTGATGGCCGGAACGGTGATCGCCGGCGCGCTGGTGACAGGCATCAAGTCGGACTTGCCGGGCGACGTGATCGGCACTGTGACGGAGCCGGTCTATGACACAGCCACCGGCAAGTTCCTGCTGATTCCGCAGGGGTCGCGCATCCTCGGGCGCTACAACAGCCAGGTCAGCTACGGACAGAGCCGCGTGCAGGTGGTGTGGAATCGGATCATCCTGCCCGACACGTCCTCGCTGACGCTCGACAACCTTGTCGGCACCGACCCGGCCGGCTACGCGGGCTTGGAGGATGACGTGGACTGGCACTGGAACCGCATCTTTGCCGGTGCGGTGCTGACGACGCTGCTGGGCGTCGGCGCAGAGCTGGCCGCGCCAGAGAACCGCCAGGACGGCAACCGCATCGTCATTGCCGGGCGTGACAGCGCCCAGGACAGCATCAATCAGGTCGGCCAGGAGATCACCCGACGCAACATGAACATCCAGCCGACGCTGACCGAGCGGCCTGGCCTGCCCGTGCGGATCATCGTCAACCGGGATCTGGTGCTGCGGCCGTACCAGCCGCTGTTCTTCAATCGGGGAGCTTCGCAATGAGCGCGACCAAGAAGCTGCGGCTTGGGCCGCTGCCCAAGACCGAGAACGTCAAGATGACTTTCGCCTGCCCAGCCAGCCTGAAAGCCGACCTCGACCGCTACGCCGCGCTGCACGCGCAAGCGTATGGCGAGGCAGTCGATGCAGAGAAGTTGATCCCGCACATGCTGGAGGCGTTCATGGCGAGGGATCGCGGGTTCAAGAGGGGAGGGCAGCCAACGCCGCAGCCATCGACTAAGTGAGGCTTGGAGGAAGACCGCTGTGCATGTCTGCGCTATCCTAGAGGGCGATTGACGATGGAGTTGCCAGAGTCGTCGCCCCTCAAACCCCTTCATCTTCCGCGCTAAACAAAGCTCTTGTCGGATGACGGTAAAAGCGACGGTAATGGCCCATGTCGATCATCGCAAATCCTTTTAACCACGCGGGCTTGCGTGACCTGTTGATGATCGAGTGGGAGTGAGCGCAGCGCGCCGCCAGTGGCGCCGCGTCGTCACTCGATCCTGAAGCCGACGCGATCGAGCACCTGCCTGAACGCCGCCGTGGTGGCCTGGATGCGGCTGCCCAGCTCTGCGGGCGTGCTGGCGGTGGGCACCACGCCCAGGCTCTCGACCTTGGCGGCGAACTGGGGCGAGCGAACGATGGTGCTGATGACCTCGTTGTAGCGGGTAATCAGCGCCTCGGGCGTGCCCGCGGGGGCCAGCATGGCGGTGTAGCCGCTGGTGGCGTAGCCTTTCAGGCCCTGCTCCTCGTAGGTCGGCACGTCGGGCAACTCGGCCATGCGGCGCGGCGCGTTGACGGCGATGATGCGCATCTGTCCCGTCTTGTGGTACTGCAGCAGCGTGCCCACCGAGCCGATGCCGGCCGGGATGTGCCCGGCCACCAGGTCCTGCGCCAGCGGCGCGTCGCCGCGGTAGGGGGCCGAGGTCAGGCTGGCCTTGAACTCGGTGGCCAGCAGGCGCACGCCGAAGTCGGGGTCCGACAGCGGTGCCGGCACGCCGATGTTGCCCTTGCCGGGGTGGTCCTTGGTCCACTGGATCAGGCCGGCCAGGTTGCTGACGTCACCCATGACCTTGGGGTTGACCGCCATCACGTCGTTGGAGAGTGTGGCCAGCGCCACCGGCGCAAAGTCCTTCATCGGCTCGTAGCCGGGGTTCTTCACGGTGAGCGGAATCATCGCCAGCGCATGGCTGTTGGAGAAGAACAGCGTGTTGCCATCGGGCGCCGCCGCCTTCAGCGCGGTGGCGGCCAGTTGGCCGCCGGCGCCGGGGCGGTTCTCGATCACCACGTTGCGCTTGAGCGCCTGCGCCATGTCGTGCGCCAGGTGGCGCGCGATGGCGTCGGTGCTGCCGCCGGCCGGAAAGCCGACCAGCACGCGAATCGGCCCTTCCTGCGCCTGCGCCACACCCGCGGCGCCCAGGGCAGCGGCCAGCAGCAGGCTCGACAAAGAAAACACGCGACGCTTCATGGTTCGGCCATCCTCAAGAAAACACTGACGAAAGGTGGGGATGATAGTGGGCCGATTCGCCCGCTGTGCGGCGAGCGATTTGCCGCCGCTTCGCGGTGTGCGCATCGACAAAGGCCTCGATGGCCCAGGCGTCGGCTTCGGTCATGGCGGGCCGGGCGGGGGCTGCACCAGCGCCTCGGCCAGCCCCACCACCGACAGCGGTGCCGAGCCTTCCGCCTTGTTGTTGATGGTGACGTAGGCCGGCTGCCCGGCGCCGCAGGTGCCGGCGATGACCTTGGCCAGGATGTGGCGCGTCTGCAGGTCGGGGTCGACCAGCTTGTCGAACGGCTCGTACTGGGCCTTGGCGGCTTCGTAGCCGTAGGCGCCGTGGCGGCGGTGCAGGTTCCAGCGGCACACCAGCGGGCCGGGCCACAGGGCCCGCAGCAGGGGCAGCTGGTCTTCGATGGGCGGCATCTTGGCGTGCAGGCCCAGGCAGTAGGTGACGGGGTTGCCGCTGGCCTGGCGCGCGGCGCGCAGGGCGCGGGCTAGCAGCGGGGCGTGCCCGGGTGCCAGCAGGGTGGCGTCGCGCAACTCCAGCGCGATCACGCCGTCGGGCGCGCCGGGCGCCAGCGGGGGCAGGGCGGCCAGCAGGGCGCCGATGCGGCCGATCAGCGCCGGCACGTCGGCCAGCAGCGCGCGGGGCAGGGGGCTGATCTGGAACACCAGCGCACCGATCTTCTCGCCCAGGCCCTCCAGCGCCGGCTGCACGAACTGGCTGATGGCGAGTTCGGTGCTCAGGAACGCCGGGTTGGGCGCGCGCCCGCGGCCGTCTTCGGCGCGCACCAGGGCGTCGCACACCAGCGCCGGTGCCTTGACGACGAAGCGAAAGTGCGGCGGCACCTGCGCGGCGTAGCGCGCGTACTGGCTGGCGCTGAGCGGGCGGTAGAAGGCGCGGTCGAGGCTGACGCTGCCCAGCAGCGGGTGCTGGGCGTAGGCGGCCAGGCCCTCTTTCGACAAGCGGCTTTCGGCGTAGTCGCCGTCCCACACCAACCCGGCCCAGCCGGGAAAGTGCCAGGACGAGGTGCCCATGCGCAGGCGGCCGGGCAGGGCGGCGGCCAGGGTGCGCGTGGCCTCCTCGACGGCGGCGGCCTGAACGCCGGTGCGCGGGCGGCGCCTGGCAGCGGCGTTGCCTGCGGCGGCTGGCGCCACGGGCGCCTGCGGCCGCTGCTGCGGTGGCTCGTCGAACAGGGCGTTTTGCTCGGGCGGGTGCATGATGGCGGGTCAAACAAGGCGCCGGCGCCCGACTGGCAAGCGCAGGCAGCTATCAGGAGCATAGCATCGAACGGCAAGGCGCCAGTGCGGGCGCCCGGTGCGACAAAATCCAGCCTGCGGCCCCTTGCCGCGCCCCCGCCCTTGCATGTACCTGCCACCTTACTTTGCCAGCCGCGACCCGCGCATCGCCGCCCGCGTGATGCGCGCGCATCCGTTCGCCAGCCTGATCACCACGGATGACGAGGGCCTGCCCTTCATCACCCACCTGCCGCTGCATCTTCAGGAGCAGCCCGCGCCCGATGCGCAGGCGCCAGCGGCCGACAAGGCGCCCAACTTCGTATTGCTCGGCCACGTGGCCCGGCCCAACCCGCAGTGGCGCCATCTGCAGGCGTGGCCGCGCGCGGTGGTCAGCTTTGTCGGGCCGCACGCCTATTTGTCGCCGCAGGTGTACCCGGACCTGGCCCGCGTGCCCAGCTGGAACTACGTGGCCGTGCACGGCACGGTGCAGGCCCGGCTGCTGCCGCACGACGATGCGGCGGGCAAGGACCAGTTGCTCAAATGCCTGATCGGCGACCACGAGCCCGCCTATGCGCAGCAGTGGATCGACCTGGGCACCGAGTTGCAGCACAAGCTGCTGGCCGGCATCGTCGCCTTCGAGCTGACGGTGACCGACTGGCAATGCAAGCTCAAGCTGAACCAGCACCGCCCCGAATCGCACGCCGCGCTGCACGCCAGGTACGCGCAAGGCACGCCCGACGAGCGCGCGCTGGCCGGCTGGATGGCCGAACTGGGGCTGACCGGCGCCGCGGCGCCCGACAAAGGAGAGTGAGACATGCGCATCTTGGGTTTGCTGGGCCTGGTGGCGGCCCTGGTCGTCGTGGGGCTGCTGGTGAAGCAGCAGTTGCGCAGCACGCGCGCGCCGGTGGTGCCGGTGCTGGCAGCGCCCGGCGCCTCTGCGCCCGCGCCGGCCGGCACGGTGCGCGAGCAGAGCCGCCAGATCCAGCAGCAATACCAGGACGCACTCGACGTCGCCATGAAGGCGCAGCCGCGCGATCTGCCGGATGAAGCGAAGTGAGGCTGGTTCGAGTCAAACCTGCCGCCAGCGCCCGTGCCGTGGGCGCGTGCAGCTATTCTTATTGAAGTGACCGAGATGCCCGACGCCACGCCCCTGGACGACCTGGCCGCCATGCGCCTAGCCCTGGCCAAGGCCCGCGCGGCCGCGGCCGCGGGCGAGGTGCCGGTGGGCGCGGTGGTGCTGAAGGACGGCCGCGTCATCGCCACCGGCCGCAACGCGCCCATCGGCGCGCGCGACCCCAGTGCGCACGCCGAGATCGTGGCCCTGCGCGCCGCCGCCGCCAGGCTGGGCAACTACCGTCTCGACGGCTGCACGCTGGTGGTCACGCTGGAGCCCTGCGCCATGTGCGCCGGCGCCATGCTGCACGCGCGCGTGGCCCGCGTGGTCTACGGCGCGCCCGACCCCAAGACCGGCGCGGCCGGCTCGGTGCTGAACCTGCTGGCCGAGCCGCGCCTGAACCACCAGCCGCAGGTGCAGGGCGGCGTGCTGGCACATGAGGCCGCGGCGCTGCTGCACGATTTCTTCAAGCCGCGCCGCGCCAATCCCAGCCCGCTGCGCGACGACGCCCTGCGCCCGCCCGATGACGACTTCGCCGATCTGCCCGGCTACCCGTGGCCGCCCCAATACGTGAGCGACCTGCCGGCGCTGGCCGGGCTGCGCATGCACTACCTGGACGAGGGACCGCGCAGCGCCGACGGCGCCCCCGTCACCTGGCTGTGCCTGCACGGCAACCCGGCCTGGAGCTACCTGTGGCGCCACATGATCCCGGTTTTCACCGCTGCCGGCCACTGCGTGGTGGCGCCCGCCCTGATCGGCTTTGGCAAGAGCGACAAGCCGAAGAAGCCGGGCGCCCACACGTTCGGCTGGCACCGCCAGGTGCTGCTGGAGTTCGTCGAGCGGCTCGACCTGCAGCGCGTGGTGCTGGTGGTGCAGGACTGGGGCGGCCTGCTGGGCCTGACCCTGCCCATGGCGGCGCCGCAGCGCTACCGCGGCCTGCTGGTGATGAACACGCTGCTGGCCACCGGCGAGGCGCCGCTGCCCGACGGCTTTCTGGCCTGGCGCGCCTGGAGCGGCAAGCATCCGGCCTTCGACATCGGCCGCCTGCTGGCGCGCGGCAACCCGCAGATGAGCGCCGCCGAATGCGCGGCCTACAACGCGCCGTTTCCAGACACTGGCCACCGCGCGGCCACGCGGGCGTTTCCAAAGCTGGTGCCCGAGCGGCCCGACGACGACGGCGCCGCCATTTCGCGCGCCGCGCGGCGCTTCTGGCGGCACGACTGGGTCGGCCGCAGCCTGATGGTGATCGGCACGCAAGACCCGGTGCTGGGCGAGCCGGTGATGCGCGCGCTGCACGCCGACATCCGCGGCTGCCCGCCGCCCTGGCTGCTGCCCGAGGCGGGCCATTTCGTGCCCGAGCACGGCCGCCAGGTCGCCGAGCGGGCGCTGCGGCACTTTGCGCCGTGACCGGGCGTGCCCATCGTCGCCCTATAATTTTGATAGCTGCCTGCGCCGGTGGTACCGGCGTTGAAGGCGTGCTTCATTCACAGACATCACACCATGGCGCACATCTACGTCTATTCCCCCTCCGGCGCCGTGCGCGACCGCGCCGCCTTCAGGCGCGGCGTGGAGCGGCTCAAGGCCATGGGGCACGAGGTCGAGGTCGATCCGTCGGGCCTGGCAAGCTGGCAGCGCTTTGCCGGCGACGACGCCACGCGACTGGCGGCCATCGGGCGCGCGGCGGCCAGCGGCGCCGATGTGGCACTGATCTCGCGCGGAGGCTATGGGCTGTCGCGCATCCTGCCGCAGCTTCCGTACAAGGCCATCGCCCGCGCCATCGAGCGCGGCACGCGCTTCGTGGGCATCAGCGACTTCACGGTGCTGCAACTGGCGCTGATGCGGCAGACCGGCGCCGTCACCTGGGCCGGGCCGGCCCTGTGCGAAGGCTTTGGCGCGGCGGATGCGGCCGACGCAGCCGAAGGTCATGGAGGGCAGGGCGCCGACCCGGCGGTGGACGAGATCATGCTGGCCTGCTTTGACGACATGCTCGGCGGCGCCGGCGAAGGCACCGGCTGGCGCCTGCCGGCCGCCGACCTCGGCGCGCTGGGCGGAAAAAGCGGCCTGCTGGCGCGCAACGCGCCGCTGTGGGGTGGCAACCTGGCCATGGTGGTGTCGCTGCTGGGCACGCCGTGGTGGCCCGAGGTGAAAGGGGGCGTGCTGTTTCTGGAAGACGTGGGCGAGCACCCTTACCGCATCGAGCGCATGCTGCTGCAACTGCTGCATGCCGGCGTGCTGCAACGTCAAAAGCTCGTCGTGCTGGGCCAGTTCACCGACTACACGCTGGGGCCGCACGACCGCGGCTATTCGATGGCCAAGGTGGTGGCCGAACTGCGCAGCCGGCTGAAAGTGCCGGTGGTCACCGGCCTGCCGTTCGGCCACGTGCCGACCAAGGTGCTGCTGCCCGTGGGGCGTGCGGTGGATGTGCTGCTGGAGGGCCGGGAGGCGCTGCTGCTGTGGGGCCACGCCCACTGAGGGCATCCGCGCAGCCGCCAGGCTGAAGTAGTTCAGCCGCGCAGCGTCGTCGGGCGCGACACCATGCCCTGGGGCAGCATGCCGTCGAACATCGCCGTCAGGCTGGTCATGCGCGTGCGCGCCACCTGCTCGCCATGCAGGCCGGCGAGGGCGGCCATCAGGTCGGCGCGCGCATACCACAGCGCCAATGCATCGCCGCCCGCGCGGATGCGGCGCGCCACGCGCGGGAACTGCTGAATGCCCTGCGCACCCAGCATGTCGAGCATGGCGGTGCGGATGTCTTCGAGCCGGTGCGCCACGCGCGCAGGATCAGGTGGGCGCCGTCCAGACCAGCGGCCATACAAGCCTGCCATCCGCCCGTGCTTCAACCATCTCATCGGCTTTGTTACCAACATGTATGTTTAATAACGAATGCTTACGATAATAGTCGGCCGCCGCCGAGAAGGGGAGTGCCCGGGCCGTCGATGCGGTCGAATTCCGTGAAAAACAACGCGCTCTGGCCACTTGGGCGCGCGCGCTTTGCCGCAACAAGGCGGCGGTGCTACCATTTTTGGTGCGTGCTGCTTGAGAGGAGAAGCGTGGCCGGCATGGAGCCCGTTGAGCAGCGCCTGAATAAAAAGAGCCCGAGTCAATGAATTCCCACGTCACCATGGTCTTCATCGACCTCACGGGCAGCACCGCCGCTTACGAAGCGCTCGGCAACGCCCCGGTCGCCGACGTGATCTCCCAGGTGACGCACTGGATCGGCCGCGTCTGCGAAGCCCACGAGGGGCGCACCGTGAAGTTTCTGGGCGACGGCGTGCTGGCGCAGTTCCCGCGCAGCAGTCAGGCGGTGGAAGCTTGTATCTTTTTGCAACAAAGCCATTCGGCGCGGGTGCTGAAGTGGCCCGAACCCCTGCGCATGCGCCTGAAGATCGGCATGGCCAGCGGCCCGGTCGTGCAGCGCGATGGCGACGTGTACGGCGACCCGGTGAACCTGGCGGCCCGCCTGTCCGACATGGCCGGCGCCAACGGCATCTGGGCCGACGAAGGCGTCATCGCCGCGCTGCGCCAGGACCGTGACGTGCAGTCGAAGGGCGACAACGGCTCACACCCAACCATGGACACGGCGCGCTACCGCTCGCTGGGCATCATCCGCATTCGCGGCATGTCCGAGGCCCGGTCGGTGTTTCAGATCGAGTGGAACGAAGACCTTTCCACCGACCTGATGACCGTGCGCGGCATGCTGCCGGACAGTCAAGCCATCGACCCCAACGACGACGCCGCCATCGCGCTGGCCTGGCTTGGAACCACGCGCACCTTCACGCCCAAGGAGTTGCCCGTGCTCATCGGTCGGATCCCGGACAGCGGCTTCGTCGTCAAGGACCAGCGCGTATCACGCAGCCACGCGCGCCTGGAGTTCATCAACGGCGCCTTCGTGCTGACCGACCTGAGCAGCTTCGGCACCTGGGTCCGCTTCAGCGAAAACATGGAGGCCGAAGTTCAGCTGCGCCGCAATCAATGCGTTCTGCATTCCACCGGTGAAATCGCCTTGGGCGTCCCGTTCAATGACTTCAGCGCGCCAGTGGTGATGTTTCATGTGGGTGCTGCGAATTCGATGGGGGGTGGGACTTAGGGTGATTGCTGCTTGATGAAGCATATTATTATTAACATAATGCACATCGTATGAAGTAGATCGGGCTTCAAAAAAGGGGCTGAACCCCTTCGAAATCCGTCGCTTCATGCGATCTAGCTATCCAACCTGCAGCATGGCTTGCTCGTTTGATGCTCTTGTTGAACTGCACACGCCACCACTCTAACTGCAAGTCGAGGCTTGTGTCAACGCTCTGCAAAGCATTACAGATCGGTCACATTCTCGCCGAACGCGGATTCAACATGCTTACACCAGCTTCAGCACTGGATTGACCGGCGGCACGGGTAGCACGAACCGCTCAGGATCGGTCAACACCACGGCCGACAGCTTGCTCACGGGCACGCCACCACGACCCACGACCTCGTAGCGCACGATGTTGACCTTGCCGGCTCCCTTGGCGGCCACCATCAGGTGCCAGCCGGCCTTTAGGACTTCGCGCTGCACCTGCAACCCGAAAATATCCGCCTGCGCCGCCGGCCCGGTCTCAGCCGCGTACTGCTTGAAGATCAGCGGCGACACCAGCGCCATGCCTTCGGCCGTGAAATGAACCGGCGCGCCGGCCTCGTTGTATTTGATTTCCCGACTTGCCAGGCCTTGCTGCAGCCACTGGATGAACGCCAGCGCCAGCTCGCTGGGTTCGGCCTTGCGCGATGCGGCCTGCTGTGGCAGCTCGGGCAGTCGGGGCGTCAGCACAACCGGCTCCGGTGAATGGCTGGCTTCGGACGCCGGCCTGCGCGTGGCGGTCGGCTTGGGCTGAACCTGAGCCTTGGCCGGCGCGGCACGGTCGCTAGACCGATTCTGCGCGGCAGACGGCGGATCGGGCACGGTGCGGGCGGCCACAGGCTCCGGCCTGGCCACCTTGGGTCTGGCACGCCTGTTATCGGGCTTGATTGTTGGAATTGCCGCAGTTTCGTGCCTGATGGGTGCTGTGACAGGTTTGGGTCGCTTGGCTGCTGCGCTTCTGATTGGCGCAAGTTTGGGTGGCTGAGCTTTGACCGCCACGCGCACATCGTCGTCGTCGTCGAGCCAGGCATCATCATCCGCGTCGAAGCCGTCAATACCGCCGCCGATGGTGATCTCGTTCGCTGCTGAGGCAGTCAGCTTGCGAGCTGGTGCCTGGTTGTGCCTTGGTGCTGAGGATGCTGGAGCTGCGGCAGTTTCCTTCGCTTTGCTGGTGCTTGCGCCAGCCTTGTCCTGCTTGGCTTTGGCTGCGGCAGCCTTGGGCTGGTTGAATTCGGGTGCGCGTATCGGCTTTGGGCCGGCAGGCTTGGGCTTGGACGACGCGCCCGATGAAACTGCGGCAGACTCCTTCGATCTGGAAGCTGTATCAGATGCTGTGTCTGCTGATGCCTGATCTGCTTCAGATTCATGCTCCGAAGTTTGAACTGAATCAGTTTCGTCAGACCCGCTCCTGGGCGCCTCGGCAGCCTCATCTGCGGCATCCTGGTTTTTGCCGGGCCGCTTGTCCTTGATCTCGATGTGCCCGCTCATCTCGGGCGGGTACTGCGCCGGATCGTCGTAGAGCCTGGAAAGTGGGAAACGCAGCATCGTCAGGCTGTGCGAGTACGTCCCACCCTCCTCGCTCGCGCCCTGCTCCTCCTCCACATCCTCGCTTGCCGCAGCTTCGGCGGAACGCTTGCCATGAACCACCACGTACCAGACCGCCTGGCCGGTGTGCGGGTTCGGCTGGATGCAGCCGTATTCCTGCCAGGTGTCGAATAGCCGGTCGTTCTTGTTGTCTCCGGGGATGCTTTCGTCTGGCGCATGCTGGCGAATCCAGGATCGCACCGCGTCGGCCACGCGCTTGGCCACCAGCCACACCGAGCCGTCGTGCACCCAGCCTGCGGCGCCGGATCGGTTCAGCGGCAGCGCCGTGCCGGTTTTCAGCATGCTCTTGAGCGCGCTCATGAGCAGCTCGATCAGCGGCACGCTGGTCGCGGTGTCGAATCGCGCCCTGCTGCCGCTGAGCAAGGATTTCTGTGTCGAGGCCTGGTCGGCCCTGCTGACGATGCGCGCCACCAGGCTGGTCTTGTCCAGGCCACTGAGGTACTGCACCAGCGCCTCCATGGCCTGCGGCGTGCGGGCCATGAAGGACAGCGCGCTGGGCGGCGCGATCTGGCCCAGCAGCGTCACCGCGAGCCGGCTGTGGGCGCCGTAGTCGCGCATCGACTTGGGCGTGAACTCGACCAGGTACTCGGCACCACGGCGCCCTTGCGCCAGCTGCACCAGGCTGCCGGCCACCGGCGTCCAGCGCAGCGGCTCGGGCATTTGGGCGGCACGCCACTGGATGCGCAGATCCGTCAGCGGCTTGGCGATGTCGTGCAGCAGGCTGGCGAAGAACACGACGTAGGTCCAGACGTCGCGCTCCTCGTCAATCTGCTCGATGGTCGCGCCAGCGGGCAGCAAGTGCCCGTTGCGCCAGGTCACGGCCGCCAGGGCCATTTCCAGGGTGTGCGCCAGCAGTCCGCCCGCGTGCGCATGGTGGTGCGATTCGGAGGCTGGCATGAGCTGCACGAATTCAGCGTGCCGGTGAATCGTGGGCAGAAGATCGCGCTCCCACACAGGCACGGCCAGGCGCGACTGGCGACACAGGGCTTCGAGTGCGTCTTCCGCTCGCAGGCTGGCTAGCAGCTCATTCGCGGTCAGCACGCGCAGCCAACCGCGTTGACTGCCTTCGATGGACAAAGCTGATGGCCCGTTGGACGTCAGCGTACGCGCCGGTTCTGCAGGCTGTGCGACAGCTGGCTTCGACCGCCCTGCCCTGCGTCCTGCGGCAGGCTTGGGCAGGAAACTGCGCCAGTTCTTCAGCCATCCGGGTTGACGCATTTATTCCTCAATGGATTCTCTAGGGTGGCGGCGTTTGTACGGCGTTCGTTTGGTGAACAGGAGCCGCGCGGTCTGGAACACGTTAATCGTCAGGAACAAGAACAGCCAGCCGACCACATTCCAAAGCTCTGTTGTCGGGTGACCATTCGGCCAGCCCAGTGCAATGGAGCCGTTGTAGAAGATGCCCAGGCTCAGCGAAAGAATGGCCAGGACACGAAGCAACAGCATGCGCGTGATCATGAAGGAAACCGCTGTCATGGCAAAGGACAGGTGGCCGATGATCGTCACCATGTCCATGGCTTCATGCTCCGGTCAGCAACTCGAAGCTGCACCAGTTGCCGCAGTTGTAGGCCTTCACAAGCAGCTCTCCATCGGCTGTTTGCCGCTTGAATAGCAGCACACCGGATGGCAGCACTTCGACGGTGTGTGCGTTGATCCGTTCAGCTGTTCTTCCCAACTGGACCAGCCACTGCTTTGTCGGATGACTCTCGTTATTCATGTGACACCAATCAGGACCGCCCGGTGCTGCTCCAGGGTTGGTTTCGGTGGCAGATCAGCACGCCAGGAAATCAGCTCCTGGCCGGGCAGACCGGACTCCAGAAAGCTCATCCAGGGCTGCTTCAAGGGATTCCAGACACGCGCATCGCGGTCGTGCATCAGGCCTTTGCCCCAATACACGCGGTAGTAGACGAAATCGAGCTGCAGAATGTCGTTGACCAGGGTGTTCCACAGCGGCTTGCTCGTGATCCCAGCGCCTGCTGGCTGGCCTCCAGGCAGCAGGTGACGCCAGCGAGCCACGTAGGTGGCCAGCAGGTCGCGCACGCACACGCATGGATCGTGACCCTCCTCGACATAGTGCTCGAAGCCGTCGTAGTGGCCGAGCCACTGTGTGACCCGATTCAGCCACCCTTCCAGACCCAGCGCGCGCAGGTGCCCGGCAATGGCGAAGATGGCATGTCCATGATCGAGCGCATCGCGGCCCCAATGCGGCCAGTCTGGATTGGCGGTGTACGGCTCCAACTGGCTGGCCAAGCGGGCCTTCGGTGTGACAGGTTTATCCATGGGCCGATCACGCTCCTGATGCGGCAACGTCTTGGCTCGACAGGCGACTCGCCTGGCCGTTTCGTCCGGATAGTTGATTCAGTGGGCTGAGCATGGCTCGCCATGCTGCCGCTTCACTGCGCCACGGTCATCCAAGTGGCCTGCGTCACGTAACGGAGGCTTCGCGCTTGAATGCTGCGCGGGCTTGTGCTAGGTGCGGTCGCCCTGCCGCAGTTTGACAGCTCGGTCGCGTGCGATGAGGTGCGCCGTTTGCGCGTCAGTGCCGCGCCCCGCGCGGCGGTGACGCCGCTACCCCGTAAGAAATCCTTTCCCCGTCCCCGTAAGCCGTTTCCCGCGCGTGCCGTGCTGTATGGGCACGCGCGGCCCTTTGGATTGGCCCATTAACCCGTAGAAAAGCCTTTCCCTGTTGGCCAGCCGCCCCCGGCTGGCCGGCTGTTGGTGCCTTTGCCGTTTGCCCTTGGGCCATTTTGCGAGGGCGCTCGTCCATGTTTTGCCAGCCATGTCGGCTGGGACATCGATTTGTGCGAGGTGCCGATGCCAAGCACAACTTGTCAAGCTTGTCAAGCGTTTAGCGTCGATTCGTGACCGATGGTTTCGACTGGTTTCGCACGCTTCGGCCCGGAACACTTGCCTGCAACTGGCGACGCTTTCTGTGGTTTGTGCTCAGGAGGTGTCTTTAGCCCGGTATGTGCAGCAGGGTTCCAGGTGCCATTCCTCCTCGAACCTCACTCCCAGCGTTTGGAAGCCCTGCTGCCCCGGAAGCCATGCGTGGCATCTGGCCGGGCCTTTTTCTAACGGGTGACTTATGCGCTTGACTCGAATCCTGACCATCGCCACCTGGCTGATCGGCTCCGCTGCCACTGCGATGGCGCAGGACGTTGATCTGCCTGCTGGCCGAATCGTTGGCGAAGGCCAGATGCAGGTCGGGCGCTACACCACCATCGTGGCCGCACCGGCGGAGGCCGCTGCCCGGCCGCTGGACGTCTACGTGCAACTGAGCTATCCACGTCAGACCGTGCATACCGTGGGCGATGCCTTGCGCCACACGCTCATGCGTACAGGCTGGAGCCTGGTTGATCCAAGTGCCATGTCGCCCCAGGCGGCCCGTCTGTTGAGCCTGCCTCTGCCCGAGTCGCAGCGCGTGATTGGCCCCTATCGCGCCCGCACCGTGCTGGAAGTGCTTACCGGGCCTTCCTGGCAGTGGCACGAGGACGATGTGCAGCGCAAGGTCTGGTTCACCCTCAAGGCCAGCGAAGTCGCGGCCGTGGATGTGCAGTCGGTGCAGGAGCAAGCCGTAGCAACGGCGGTTACTGAGACAAGCGTTTCCGCACAACCCCTGCCTCAGCACGACGGCGGTCAACCGGCGGATGGGAGCCAGTAATGGACCCGAACGATCCGATCATGATCCAGCGCCAGCAGCACGAGGAAAACCTCCGGCGCATGCAGCAGCAGGAGCATCAGCGGCGACTGGAACAGGCTGAAAACCAGCGACGTCTCGACCATCAGCAACTGATCGAGGACGAGGAACGCGAGGAATTGCTGCGCCAGGAGCGTGCCCAGGCGCTGGCCGCAGGCACCGGCGAGGAAGAACCCGTCAAGAAAGGCCGTCGCTGGCCCTTCGGTGCCAAGAAGAACCGCGACGATTTCGACGCAGACCCGGACATGCAGGGCGACGAGCTGGACGGGCTGGAGAGGCTGCACCGCGACGACCCGCTGGAGCCGACCACGGCACCAGCCAGCGGCATGGGCACGATCTTTTGGGTGGTGGCCTTGCTTCTGGCGGGAGCGCTGGCCTGGTTCTTCGTGCCGCGCATGTTCAAGCCATCGGACAAGGCCGCCCCAGCGGTGGTGCAGAAGGCCCGCGATCCGAGCCTGCCCTTGGCCGCGCCTGGCGATCCCCTGTCCGTGTCCACCGGCCCAGGTCTGCCCGATGCGGCTGGGCCAGCGGTCAGCGTCACCGACCCGGTGGCCGTGCCACCCACGGCTGATACCGCTCTGGCGGTGGAGTCGGAGCCGAGCCGCGCACTACCTGAGCCGCAGGCTGAGACGACAGCCAACGAGCTGGCCAGCGCATTGGCCGATCCGGTGGAGACCGCCACCCCCGCCAGCGTCACCACGCCTCGCGCTGAGAGTGACGCCATGGAGCTGCGCTTAGCCGCGCTGGAAGCCAGCCTGGCCAGCCTGCAGCAGGAACTGTGGCACCTGCGGGAGACGGCAGCGAACAACGCGCAGCAAGCCAAACCGGCTGCGCCGGCACCCCGACGTGCCAACCGGGCCAGGAGCAGCAGCAACCGCGCCCGCAACAACACGCCAGCGGCCCAGGCTCCGGCTCCCGCCAGCGTGAGCGCCGAGCAGCGCGTGCGAGACCAGATGCAAGCGCAACTGCTGGCCATTGACGTGTGGGATGGCCGGCCCTCCGTGGTGGTCGGCACCGGCGTGCCAGGCGACAAGCGGGTGCGCGTGCTGCAGCCCGGCGAGCAGCTGCATGGCGTAGGCCTGCATTCCGTCGATGTGGCGGCGGGCACGGCCACGTTCTCGGTCGGCTCGGGAAGTCTTGTGACGCTGGATGTGAAGGAAGCCAATCAACCATGACCCGTTCGCACTCGATTTCGCTGCCGCGCCTGATCGCTGGCGCCGCCCTGCTGCTGGCCACTGCGGCCCAGGCGCAGACCGTAGCCACGACCCAGCAAGGTCGCACGCAGGAGACGGCCACGCAGAGCAGCTACAGCCAGATGGACGACCGGGATCGTCTGCTGGGACAGATATGGGGTCTGAGCAACGAGGAAATGATCCGCGCCAAGGTGCTGCTGGAAGGCCCGCGCAAGAGTTTTTCCGTGGAAAACCTCTCCCCGGTCGAGGCGCTGGGCATTCACGCGCGTAACGACGCCGAGCGCCGCAAGTACGCGGAGATGTTCGCCCGCGCCTTGCACGCCGACGTGGAGCGCTCGCTGGCCTGGAATCAGGCTTTTACCGAGGCCATGGCCCGCCTGTATCCGAATCAGCCGGTGGTGGATTTCTCGGGCGCCACGCGCGTGGCCGCCCCCATGGGTGCCGCCGATGCCCTGGGCGTGCCGCGCGGACTGATCCTGGACCAGGCGCCGTCATCCCTGCCGATGCCGCGCTCCTCTGCGGTCAAACGCTGACGGTGATGCCACTCATGCGCCAGCCCTCCGACGCCGTGATCGCCTCGCAGCAACGCCGCCTGTGGCTGCTGCGCGGTGGTGCCGCGCTGGCTGCCGCGTCGGCCGGCGCGGCGCAGGCCCGCGTGAGCGACTGGCTGCCCTACCGGCCCGACCAGGTGATGCGCATCGAGCCGGTGACGGCCGCGCGCAGCGTGGCCAAGGCGCCGGAGCTGGTGCGCATCGAGCCGGTCATCACCGATTTCGTGGCGCAGCCCAAGACGCGAGCTGCTGTCACTGCCACTGCCGTGCCCAGGCGTGCGCTGCCGCCCCTGCGCGAGAAGCCGCCCCGCGCGTATGTGCTCACCGGCGAGCGCTATGGCGTCGATCCCTGGCTGCTGTTCGGCGTGGCCCTGCAGGAATCCCAACTCAAGTTCGGCCAGCGCACCCTGCCCTACCCGTGGACGCTGTGCGTCCGCGGTCGAGGCCTGCGCTATGGCAACTACCAGGAAACCCTGGCCGCACTCAAGCGCTTCGTCGGCCAGCGCGTGACGAACGTGGACTGCGGCGCCATGCAGGTGAACTGGCACTGGCACAACGACAAGCTGGGCAGCTTCGAGCGCGCGCTCGATCCCTATCCGAATCTGGCCGTGGGCGCGCGCATCCTGCGCGGGCACTACGACACCCACAAGGACTGGCGTCGTGCCGTGGCGCTGTATCACACCGGCTCCGACAGCAATGCCACCACGCGCCAGCGCGGCGCGCGCTACGCCAGCCAGACCCTGAACCGCCTCGGACGCATGGGCGTGCGCCTGGCAGGCCTGACCGATGGAGCGCGCCGTGGTTAGCGTCTGCCTCAGAACCCTCATCGCAAGTGCTGTGGCAGCCGTGAATCTCGGCTGGCCGGTGATGGCCCTGTCGCAGGCACAGGCACCCGCTGGAGCACTGACGCACATTGATGCCGGCCCCGCCGTGCCGGCATCGCCCTATTTCAGCTTCCTGATCGCCGGCGAGGATCAGGACGGCGTGCTCAAGGGCGTGCGGTTCCCGATGATTTCGCAGCTCAGGCCCGAGCCGCTGGGCCAGGCCTCGCCCGCAGTGCTCGACAGCCGCTGGATGACGCAGCCGATCTTTGTCATCGGCGCCGACGAGCGCTCCTATGCCTGGCTGCAACAGCATGCCCAAGACCTGCGCCGCAGCGGCGCGGCAGGCCTGGTGCTCTCGGCTGCCAACGTCGAGGCCTTCAAGCGCGTGCAGCGGCTGGCCAGCCAGCACAACCTGCCAATCGCGCCCGGCCCTGACCAGTGGCTGGAGCAGCAGCTCATGGACCACGGCGTCGGCGTGATGCCGCTGGTGATCGGCTTGGACGGCCGCGTGCAGGAGGCGCCATGAAGAACCACGCGGTTCTGGAGGGCATGCTGCGCCCGCCCATCGAGCTTTACAGCACGGCCGTGGCCTGGGGCGTGGCCCTGGTCGCCCTGGTGGCGCCCTGGGCACTGATGATGCCGCCGATGCTGGGCTGGGTGGCAGCGGCCATCGCCGGCTGGTTCGGCTGGGTGCGGGCGCGGCAGGCGCTGGAAGTGATGCGCTACCAGCACGGCATGAAGTGGTACACGGTCACGCGCGTGGCGCCATCGAAGCTGCCGGCGACACCCGAGCAGCTCTACCTGGGCCAGGGCGTCGAGTCGACACAGCAGCACACGCAGCGCAAGCGCGATGCGATCCAGGTCGATGCCAAGCCCTATGTGCGTCCTGGCGGCACCGAACTGGCGCTGCGCCAGCTCGGGCACAAGCTGCACGAGCGCGCGCAGCAGCCGGGCGCGTCCGCCATCGCCAAGGCGGCGGGTGCCGTCGCCGGCCTGGACAGCTGGCTCAATCCGCTGCACCCCTACCCCGACCTGGGTGGCTCGCCCATCCTGCACGGCGTGGGCGCGCCCGGCGAGCGTCCGGTGGTGCTGCGCCAGTCGGCGCGCTCGGGTCACATGATCGTCATGGGCACCACGCGCGTGGGCAAGACGCGGCTGCTGGAGCTGCTGGCCACGCAGGACATTCACGCTGGCAAGGTCACCATCGTCATCGACCCCAAGGGCGATGCGGATCTGATGCTGCGCATGTACGCGGAGGCGCGCCGCGCCGGCCGCGAAGACCAGTTCTACCTGTTCCACCTGGGCTACCCGGACATTTCCGCGCGCTACAACGGCATCGGCAACTTCGCCCGCATCACCGAAGTGGCCACCCGCGCCACCAACGCCCTGCCCTCGTCGGGCAACTCGGCGGCGTTCAAGGAGTTCTCCTGGCGCTTTTCCAACATCGTGGCGCAGGCGCAGGTGGCGCTCGGCCGCGTGCCGACCTACGAGTCGCTGCTGCGTGACGTCACGGGCATCGACGGGCTTTTCCTGGACTACGCCACCATGGTCTTCGATGACCTGGCCGCCGAAGGCCGCTTTACGGACTGGCGTGATCGAGTGGAGACGATTCAGGCGCAGATCGGCGTCAAGGGCGGCGTGCCGGTGCCGCGCAGCCTGCAGGATCGCAACCCCGAGCTGGTGGCCATGTTCCTGTGGATCAAGGAGGTCAAGCTCGACGACAAGGTGCTCACGGGCCTGGCGGCGGCGTTCAGCTACGAGCGCAGTTTCTACGAGAAGATCATCGCCAGCCTCGGCCCGTTCCTGGAGAAGCTGACCACCGGCGCCGTGGGCAAGCTGATCAGCCCGGACTACTTCGACCCCCAGGACAAGCGGCCCATCTTCGACTGGATGACGGTGATGCGCCAGGGCGGCATCGTCTACGTCGGCCTTGATGCGCTGTCCGACTCGGTGGTGTCCTCGGCCGTGGGCAACTCGATGCTGGCCGACCTGGTGAGCGTCGGCGGTCGGCTCTACAAGACCGGCCTCGATCCGCACGACCCCGAGGGCAAGCTGAAGCTGCCCGAGGTCTGCTGCCATTTCGATGAGGTCAACGAAATTGCCGGCCCCGAGTTCGTGCCCATGGTCAACAAGCTCGGTGGCTCGGGCTTTCGGATCACCGCCTACACGC
>JAEXBL010000166.1 GCA_023394015.1 Pseudomonadota bacterium
GGGGGGGGGGGGGGGGGGGCGGCGCCAGGGCCAGGTGCAGGCGCGGCCCTCGATGAAGCCGCCCCACCCTCACCCCTGCCCTCTCCCACTCCGGCGGGGGAGGGAGAAGACACGGCATCGCTGGCCTCCAGCGTGAGCACCACCGAACCCTCGTTCACCGTGTCGCCAATCCTCACCGCCAGCGACTTCACCACGCCGGCGTGGCTGGACGGAATCTCCATCGACGCCTTGTCGCTCTCGACGGTGATCAGCGATTGCTCCACCTTCACCGTGTCGCCGGGCTGCACCAGCAGTTCGATCACGGCGACGTCCTTGAAGTCGCCGATGTCGGGCACCTTGACTTGAATCTCGCTCATGTCTTCAGGCCCCCATCACAGCAGCACGCGGCGGAAGTCCGCCAGCACCTGGCCCAGGAAGGCGTTGAAGCGGGCCGCCGCCGCGCCGTCGATGACGCGGTGGTCGTAGCTCAAGCTGAGCGGCAGCATCAGGCGCGGCTTGAACTTCTCGCCGTTCCAGCGCGGCTTCATCTCGCTGCGGCACACGCCCAGGATGGCGACCTCGGGCGCGTTGATGATGGGCGTGAAGGTGGTGCCGCCAATGCCGCCCAGGCTGCTGATGGTGAAGGTGGCGCCGCTCATGTCGGCTGGGCTGGCCTTGCCCTCGCGCGCCTTCTTGCTGAGCTCGGCCAGTTCCTGGCTGATCTGCAGCACGCCCTTGGTGTCGGCGTTCTTGATCACGGGCACCACCAGGCCGTTGGGGGTGTCGGCGGCGAAGCCGATGTTCCAGTACTGCTTGTAGACGAGGTTGTCGCCGTCCAGGCTGGTGTTGAACTCGGGGAATTTCTTCAGCGCCGCGACGCAGGCCTTGATGAGGAAGGCCAGCATCGTCACCCTGGCACCGCTCTTCTCGTTCTCCTTGTTGAGCTGCACGCGCAGCGCCTCAAGATCGCTGATGTCGGCTTCGTCGTGGTTGGTGACGTGCGGAATCATCACCCAGTTGCGGTGCAGGTTGGCACCGCTGATCTTCTTGATGCGCGACAGCGGCTTGGCCTCGACGGGGCCGAACTTGGCGAAGTCGACCTGGGGCCAGGGAATCAGCCCCAGCGCGGCGCCGTCGCCGCCGGCCGGTATCGCGGCTGCTTGCGCCTGCGTGCGCTGCGTGCCGGCCATGACGGCCTTGGTGAAGGCCTGCACGTCTTCCTGCGTGATGCGGCCCTTGCGGCCGCTGCCCTGGACTTCGGCCAGCGGCACGCCCAGTTCGCGCGCGAACTTGCGCACGCTGGGGCTGGCGTGGGGCAGGCCCTGCGGGGCGTTGAGCGCCGGGCGTTCGGTGTCCAGCGCCGGCGCGGGTGTGGCAGCCGGTGCCGGGGCTGGCTCGGGCGCCGCGGCAGGCGGGGCGCTGGATGGCGCGGGCGCCGGTGCAACCGTGGGCTGGGCCCCTTCCAGCACGGCGATCAGGTCGCCCTGGTTGAGCTTGTCGCCCAGCTTGACCTTCAGTTCCTTGACGGTGCCGGCGGCGCTGGAAGGGATCTCCATCGAGGCCTTGTCGGATTCGACGGTGACCAGGCTTTGCTCCACCTTGACGCTGTCACCGGGCTGGATGAAGACCTCGATGACGACCACGTCCTTGAAGTCGCCGATGTCGGGCACGCGCACTTCGACCGGGCCCGTGGCGGCGGCAGGTGCGGGCGCCGCAGCCGCTTCTTTTTCAGGCGCTGCCGGCGCTGGCTGGGCGGGCGCCGGGGCCGCAGTTTGCTCGGAAGACTCGGCTTCCAGCGTGAGCACCACGCTGCCCTCGTTCACCGTGTCGCCGAGCTTGACTTTCAGCTCCTTCACCACGCCGGCCGCGCTGGAGGGGATCTCCATC
Source organism: Pseudomonadota bacterium (assembly GCA_023394015.1). GTDB lineage: Bacteria > Pseudomonadota > Gammaproteobacteria > Burkholderiales > Burkholderiaceae_C > Ottowia. The sequence goes on from JAEXBL010000166.1 coordinate 1,867, forward strand.
GAGGCCTTGTCGCTTTCCACGGTGATGAGCGATTGCTCCAGCTTGACCGTGTCGCCGGGCTGCACCAGCAGCTCGATCACGGCCACGTCCTTGAAGTCGCCGATATCGGGGACCTTGACTTCCACCAATGCCATGACGTGTCTCCCTCAGGCGTGCAGCGGGTTGATCTTGTCGGCCCGGATGCCGTACTGCTGGATGGCCGCGGCCACGCGCTCCATCGGCACCTTGCCCTCGTCCGCCAGCGCGCGCAGCGCGGCGACCGCGATGTAGTGGCGGTTGACCTCGAAGTGCTCGCGCAGGCGGTAGCGGAAGTCGCTGCGGCCAAAGCCGTCGGTGCCCAGCACGGTGTAGCTGCGCCCTTCGGGGATGAAGGCGCGGATCTGGTCCACGTAGTTCTTGATGTAGTCGGTGGAGGCCACCACCGGGCCGGCGTGCGGCTCCAGTTGCTGGGTGACGAAGGCCTTGCGCTGCGGCTCGCCCGGGTGCAGCAGGTTCCAGCGCGCCACGTCCTGGCCGTCGCGCGCCAGCTCGTTGAAACTGGGGCAGCTCCACACGTCGGCGCCCACGCCCCAATCCTTGATCAGCAACTCCTGCGCGGCGATGGATTCGCGCAGGATGGCGCCGGAGCCCAGCAGCTGCACGCGCGGCGCGTTGGCGGCACCGGCGGGCGCGGGCTTGCACAGGTACATGCCCTTGATGATCTGCTCCTCGGTGCCCGGCGTGAGGCCCGGCATGGCGTAGTTCTCGTTCAGCAGGGTCAGGTAGTAGAAGACGTTGTCCTGCTTTTCCACCATGCGTTTCAGGCCGTGGTGGATGATCACGCCGACCTCGTGCGCAAACGTGGGGTCGTAGGTGATGCAGTTGGGGATGGTGCCGGCCAGGATGTGGCTGTGGCCGTCCTCGTGCTGCAGGCCCTCGCCGTTGAGCGTGGTGCGCCCGCTGGTGCCGCCCAGCAGGAAGCCGCGCGCCTGCATGTCGCCGGCGGCCCAGGCCAGGTCGCCCACGCGCTGGAAGCCGAACATGGAGTAGTACACGTAGAACGGCATCATGATGCGGTTCGATGTGCTGTAGCTGGTGGCGGCGGCGATCCAGCTGGCCATGCCGCCGGCCTCGTTGATGCCTTCCTGCAGGATCTGGCCGTCCTTGGCCTCCTTGTAGTACATCACCTGGCCCTTGTCGACCGGGGTGTAGAGTTGGCCCTTGGGATCGTAGATGCCGATCTGGCGGAACAGCCCCTCCATGCCGAAGGTGCGCGCCTCGTCCACCAGGATGGGCACCACGCGCGGGCCGAAGGCCTTGTCGCGCAGCAGCTGCGTGAGAAAGCGCACGAAGGCCTGGGTGGTGCTGATCTGGCGGCCCTCGGCGGTGGGCTCCAGCACCGCCTTGAAGGTCTCCAGCGAGGGGATGGTGAAGCTCTCGTCGGCCTGCTCGCGCCGCTTGGGCAGGTAGCCGCCCAGCGCCTGGCGGCGCGCGTGCAGGTACTGCATCTCCGGCGTGTCGTCGGCCGGCTTGTAGTAGGGCAGCTTGTCGAGCTCGCTGTCGGGGATGGGGATGTTGAAGCGGTCGCGGATGTAGCGGATGTCCTCGTCGGCCAGGATCTTGGTCTGGTGCACGGTGTTCAGGCCCTCGCCGGCCTTGCCCATGCCGTAGCCCTTGATGGTCTTGACCAGCAGCACCGTGGGCTGGCCCTGGTGGTGGTAGGCGGCGTGGAAGGCGGCGTAGACCTTTTCCGGGTCGTGGCCGCCGCGGCGCAGCTCCCAGATCTCGTCGTCGCTCATGTGCTCGACCAGCTTGGCGGTCTCGGGATAGCGGCCGAAGAAATGCTTGCGCACGTAGGCACCGTCGTTGGCCTTGAAGGACTGGTAGTCGCCGTCCAGCGTCTCCATCATCAGCTGGCGCAGCTTGCCGGACTTGTCGCGCGCCAGCAGCGGGTCCCAGTTCTTGCCCCACAGCAGCTTGATCACGTGCCAGCCGCTGCCGCGGAAGTCGCCCTCCAGTTCCTGGATGATCTTGCCGTTGCCGCGCACCGGGCCGTCCAGGCGCTGCAGGTTGCAGTTGATGACGAAGATCAGGTTGTCCAGCTTCTCGCGCGAGGCCAGGCTGATGGCGCCCATGCTCTCGGGCTCGTCCATCTCGCCGTCGCCCAGGAACACCCAGACCTTGCGCTTGGCGGTGTCGGCAATGCCGCGCGCGTGCAGGTACTTCAGAAAGCGGGCCTGGTAGATCGCCATCAGCGGCCCCAGGCCCATGCTGACGGTCGGGAACTGCCAGAAGCCGGGCATCAGCTTGGGGTGCGGGTAGCTCGACAGGCCCTTGCCGCCGACTTCCTGGCGGAAGTTCTCCAGCTGCTCTTCGGTGATGCGCCCTTCCAGGAACGCCCGGGCGTAGATGCCGGGTGCGCTGTGGCCCTGCACGTAGATGCAGTCGCCGCCGTGGCCTTCGCTCTCGGCGTGCCAGAAGTGGTTGAAGCCGGCGCCCCACATGCTGGCCAGCGAGGCGAACGAGCCGATGTGGCCGCCCAGGTCACCGCCATCGGGCGGGTTGTGGCGGTTGGCGCGCACCACCATGGCCATGGCGTTCCAGCGCATGAAGGCGCGCAGGCGCTTTTCGATGGCGATGTTGCCGGGGCAGCGCGCCTCCTGCTCGGGCTCGATGGTGTTGACGTAGCCGGTGGTGGCCGAGAACGGCAGGTCGATGCTGTTCTGGCGCGCGTGCTCCAGCAGCTCTTCCAGCAGCGCGTGGGCGCGCTCGGGGCCCTCGCGCTCGATGACGGCGGACAGCGCGTCCAGCCATTCACGGGTTTCCTGGGCGTCGATGTCGGCGGCGGCCTGGGCCTGCGCCCGCAGTTCTTCGGACATCTTCTTGTCTCCTGTCTCTTTGTGGGCTGGTGAAATTCATTGTGAACCAAGCGGAATGATCCCACAAAGCCATGTTTTTTCAAATCAAGGTTTATTCATTCACATTGTGAAATAAAAGGGCCGCCGTCCCTTTGCCTGCATCAATGCGGGCGGCGCCACCCTGCCACTACACTGCCGCCCATGTCGCCCGATTTGACCTCCACCCTGCTGGACCAAGGGCCGCCGCCTGTAGGCTGGCGGCGCTGGCTGCGCGGGCGCGACCGCCTGATCCACCTGGCGCCGCTGGCGGCGGTGCTGCTGTTTCTGGCGATCATCGCGGCGGCCTTCTGGTACCTGCGGCTGGAAGAGGTGCACCGCGAGCAGGAGGCCGTCAAGCGCGACGTGGAATACAGCCAGCAGCGCCTGCGCCTGCGCCTGCTGGAGCGCCAGGAGCAGCTGATGCGCCTGGCGCGCGACATCTCCGACCGCGAGCTGTCGCCGATGCAGTTCGACATCCGCGCCGAATCGCTGGTGTCGCAATACCCCGAGCTGCTGGCGCTGAGCTGGATCGACGAGCAGCGCCAGGTGCTGGCCACCCAGGCCTCGCCCAGCGTGCCGCGCCAGCGCCCCTGGGTGGCGGACGGGCACCTGGCGCGCGGCGAGGTGCTCGACGGCTTCGAGCTGGCGCGCGACCTGGGCCAGCCGGTGTATGCCCAGCCGCTGGCGGCCCAGGGTGCGCAGCCGCTGCTGTACATGCACGTGCCGATCACGCCGCGCGCGCACTTCGCCGGCGCCCTGGTGGCCGAGCTGTCGGTGGACGGCCTGCTGCGCTACGGCGTGCCCGCCGAGGTGCTGGCCAAGTACGCGGTGGCGCTGTTCGACGGCGAGCAGCAGATGCTGGCCGGCCAGCGCATCCCGGAGCGGCCGCGCCTGACGCAATGGCTGCCGTGGCCGGGCAAGGTGAACGAGTTCGAAAGCCCGGTGTCCCCGGTCGGCAACGGCCTGGTGCTGCGCGCGCAGGCCTGGCGCACCTCGCAGGGCGTGGTGGGCGGCGCGCTGTTCTGGCTGGTCGGCGTGCTGGCGGCCATGACCACCTGGATGCTGATCGCCAACTGGCGCCAGACCCAGCGCCGCCAGCAGGCGCAGCAGGCGCTGCTGGCCGAAACCACCTTCCGCCGCGCCATGGAGAACTCCGTGCTCACCGGCATGCGCGCGCTGGACATGCAGGGCCGCATCGTCTACGTGAACCCCGCCTTCTGCCAGATGACCGGCTGGAGCGAGGACGAGCTGGTCGGCCAGACCGAGCCGTTCTCGTACTGGCCCGAGGAAGACCGCGAGGCGCTGTCCGCGCGGCTGAACGACGAGCTGGTGGGCAGCTCCGACCCGGCGGGCTTTCAGATGCGCGTCAAGCGCAAGGACGGCACGCTGTTCGACGCGCGCTTCTACGTCTCGCCCCTGATCGACGCCAGCGGCAAGCAGACCGGCTGGATGGCGTCGATGACCGACATCACCGAGCCCAACCGCGTGCGGCGCCAGCTGTCGGCGTCCTACGAGCGCTTCACCACCGTGCTGGAGGCGCTGGACGCCTCGGTCTCCGTGGCGCCGCTGGGCAGCCAGGAGCTGCTGTTCGCCAACAAGCTGTACCGCCAGTGGTTCGGCGGCACCACCGCCGGGCACCTGAAGCTGGTGGTGCGCGGCGGCATGCCCGAGGCCCGGCGCGACGACGACGCCCTGGACGCGGTCGACGCCTTCGCCGGCCTGCCCCTGGGCAGCATCGCCACCGGCACGCTGACCGAGCACGCCGAGATCTACATCGAACGCCTGGACAAATGGCTGGAAGTGCGCTCGCGCTACCTGAACTGGGTCGACGGCCGCCTGGCGCAGATGGTGATCGCCACCGACATCACCGCCCGCCGCCAGGCCGAGGAGCTGGCCGCGGCCCAGGCCGAGCGCGCGCAAACCGCCAGCCGCCTGATCACCATGGGCGAGATGGCCTCCAGCGTGGCGCACGAGCTGAACCAGCCGCTGACGGCCATCAGCAACTACTGCACCGGCATGATCTCGCGCATCAAAGGCGGCGCCATCAGCCAGGACGACCTGCTCGGCGCGCTGGACAAGACCGCCCGCCAGGCGCAGCGCGCCGGCCAGGTGGTGCAGCACATCCGCAGCTTCGTCAAGCGCAGCGAGCCGCGCCGCCAGTGGGCCGAGGTGGCGGCCATGGTCGAGCAGGTGGTGGAGCTGGCCGAGATCGAGCTGCGCCGCCGCCAGGTGCGCCTGAGCCACTACGTGGCCCCCGACCTGCCGGCGCTGCACGTCGACCCGATCCTGATCGAGCAGGTGCTGATCAACCTGATCAAGAACGGCGCCGAATCCATCGACGTGGCCCAGCGCGCCACCGGCAACCGCCTGGTTGATCTGCGCGTGACCCAGCGCGAGGTGGACGGGCAGCCCGCCGTGCAGTTCAGCGTGGCCGACACCGGCCGCGGCCTGGGCCCCGAGGCGCTGGCCCGGCTGTACGAGGCGTTCTTCTCCACCAAGAGCGACGGCATGGGCATCGGCCTCAACCTGTGCCGCTCCATCGTCGAGTCGCACCAGGGCCGGATCGAGGCGGAGAACCTCTACAATGCCGGCCAAGTCGTCGGCTGCCGCTTCAGTTTCTGGCTTCCGGCAGGCCCCATCCAGGACGAAAGTCCTTCCGACAGCATCTCCAAGGTAGTTGCATGAGTCTGATTCCGAAGCGTGGCACGGTGTATGTGGTGGACGATGACGAGGCCGTGCGCGATTCGGTTCAATGGCTGCTCGAAGGCCAGGACTTCCGGGTGCGCTGCTTCGAATCGGCCGAGGTCTTTCTGGCCCGCTACGACCCGCGCGAGGTCGCCTGCCTGATCGCCGACATCCGCATGGACGGCATGAGCGGGCTGGAGCTGCAGGACCGCCTGATCGAGCGCAAGTCGCCCATGCCGATCGCCTTCATCACCGGCCACGGCGCCGTGCCGCTGGCCGTGGACACCATGAAGAAGGGCGCGCTGGACTTCATCCAGAAGCCGTTCAAGGAAGAGCAGTTGGTGCCCCTGGTCGAGCGCATGCTGGACGAGGCCCGCACCATGTTTGCCGAGCACCAGCAAGCCGCCAGCCGCGAGGCCCTGCTGGGCAAGCTCACCGGCCGCGAGGCGCAGGTGCTGGAGCGCATTGTCGCCGGCCGCCTGAACAAGCAGATCGCCGACGATCTGGGCATCAGCATCAAGACCGTCGAGGCGCACCGCGCCAACATCATGGAAAAGCTGGGCGCCAACACGGTGGCCGATCTGCTGAAGATCGCCCTGGGCCAGAACGCGCCCAAGGCCTGAGCGCCCCGCCCACACTCTTTTATTGATGGCTGCTCGCGCTTTTCAACGAAGCGCCGGCAGCATTTTTCATTGAGGACCCCCGCATGACCGCCCAACTGATCGACGGCAACGCCCTGGCGCAGCAGGTGCGCAGCGAGGTGGCGCACCGTGTGGCCGCGCTGAAAGGCCGTGGCGTCGAGCCGCGCCTGACCGTGATCCTGGTCGGCGACGACCCGGCCAGCCAGGTCTACACCCGCAACAAGGTGGCCGACAGCCAGCAGACGGGCCTGGCCGCCACGCTGGAGCGCTACCCGGCCGACATGACCCAGGCCGAGTTGCTGGCGCGCATCGCCGCGCTGAACGCCGACGCCGCGGTGCACGGCATCCTGGTGCAGCTGCCGCTGCCCCCGCACATGGACAGCCACGCCGTCATCGAAGCCATCGCGCCCGAGAAGGACGTGGACGGCTTTCACGTCGCCTCGGCCGGCGCGCTGATGGTCGGCCAGCGCGGCTTTCGCCCCTGCACGCCCTACGGCTGCATGAAGATGCTCGAATCCATCGGCATGCAAGAGCTGCGCGGCAAGCACGCCGTGGTCATCGGCCGCAGCAACATCGTCGGCAAGCCGATGGCGCTGATGCTGCTGGCGGCCAACGCCACCGTCACCATCTGCCACAGCGGCACCGCGGACCTCGCCGCCCTCACCCGCCAGGCCGACATCGTGGTCGCTGCCGTCGGCAAGCGCCAGGTGCTCACCGCCGACATGGTCAAGCCCGGCGCGGTGGTGATCGACGTCGGCATGAACCGGGACGACGCCGGCAAGCTGTGCGGCGACGTGGACTTCGAGGGCGTGAAGAATGTGGCCGGCTGGATCACCCCCGTGCCCGGCGGCGTGGGCCCGATGACGCGCGCCATGCTGCTGGTCAACACCATCGAAGCTGCGGAACGCGCGGCGGCTTGATGATCAACCCTGCCGCCAGCGCCTGACTGGCAGGCGCTGGCAGCTATCATTTTGATACTTCAGGGCTTGACATCCGTCGCCCTGCCCCCACCTGTCGCGCCATGCCCAATCCGCTTCTCGACTTCTCCGACCTGCCCCTGTTCGACCAGATCCGCCCCGAGCACGTGGCGCCGGCCGTCCAGCAGCTGCTGGCCGAATCCGAGGCCGCGCTCGAGGCCGCCGTGGCACCCGATCTGCCCGCCGACTGGGCCACGTTGTCGCGCACGCTTGACGTGGCCACCGAAAGGCTGGGCCGCGCCTGGGGCGCCGTCAGCCACCTGAACGCGGTGATGGACACGCCCGAGCTGCGCGCCGCCTACAACGCCGCCCTGCCCGCCGTCACCGAGTTCTGGACCCGCCTGGGCGCCGACGAGCGCCTGTACGCCAAGTACAAGGCCATGCAGCCGGCGCAGCTCAACCCCGAGCAGCGCCAGGCGCACAAGAACGCGCTGCGCGGCTTCGTGCTGGGCGGCGCCGAGCTGCAGGGCGAGGCCAAGGCGCGCTACGCCGCCATCCAGGAGCGCCAGGCCGAGCTGCAGCAGAAGTTCAGCGAGAACGCGCTCGACGCCACCGACGCCTTTGCCTATGTCGCCACCGAGGCCGAGGTCGACGGCCTGCCACCCGACGTGAAGGCTGCCGCCCGCGCCGCCGCCGAAAGCGACGGCCAAGCCGGCTACAAGCTCACCCTCAAGCTGCCCAGCTACCTGCCGGTGATGCAGTTCGCGCACGACCGCGCGCTGCGCCAGCGCCTGTACCGCGCCTACGTCACCCGCGCCTCCGACCAGGCCGAAGGCGACGGCACCAAGTACGACAACGCGCCGCTGATCCGCGAGATCCTCGCCCTGCGGCGCGAGGAGGCAGCGCTGCTGGGCTACGCCAACTTCGGCGAAGTCTCGGTGGTGCCCAAGATGGCCGAATCGCCGGCGCAGGTGATCGACTTTCTGCGCGAGCTGGCCGCCAAGGCCAGGCCCTACGCCGAGCGCGACGTGCAGGACCTGCGCGAGTTCGCCACCAGCAAGCTGCAACTCGCCGATCCGCAGCCCTGGGACTGGGCCTACATCAGCGAAAAGCTGAAAGAAGCGCGCTACGCCTTCAGCGAGCAGGAGCTCAAGCAGTACTTCCAGGCGCCCAAGGTGCTGGCCGGCCTGTTCAAGATCGTCGAGACCCTGTTCGAGGTCGCCATCCGCCGCGACAGCGCGCCGGTCTGGCACCCCAGCGTCGAGTTCTACCGCATCGAACGCGATGGCCAGTTGCTCGGCCAGTTCTACCTCGACCCCGGCGCGCGCACGGGCAAGCGCGGCGGCGCCTGGATGGACGACGGGCGCGCCCGCTGGCTGCGCCCCGACACCGGCACGCTGCAAACGCCGGTGGCGCACCTGGTCTGCAACTTCGCCGACGGCGTGGACGGCAAGCCGCCGCTGCTGACGCACGACGACGTCATCACCCTGTTCCACGAGTTCGGCCACGGCCTGCACCACATGTTGACGCAGGTGAACGAGCACGACGTGTCCGGCATCAGCGGCGTCGAGTGGGACGCGGTGGAGCTGCCCAGCCAGTTCATGGAGAACTTCTGCTGGGAATGGAACGTGCTGCGCCACATGACGGCGCACGTGGACACCGGCGCGCCGCTGCCGCGCACCCTGTTCGACAAGATGCTGGCCGCCAGGAACTTCCAGGCCGGCATGCAGACCGTGCGCCAGATCGAGTTCGCCCTGTTCGACATGCGGCTGCACACCGAGCACGACCCGGCGCAGGACTTCCAGCCGCTGCTGGATGAAGTGCGCCAGGAAGTCGCCGTGATCCAGCCGCCGCCCTTTGCGCGCACGGCACAAACCTTCAGCCACATCTTCGCCGGCGGCTACGCGGCCGGCTACTACAGCTACAAGTGGGCCGAGGTGCTGAGCGCCGACGCCTACGCCGCTTTCGAGGAAAGCGTCACGCCCGAGGGCTGGCCCAGCGTGGAAACGGGGCGAAAATACCGCCGCGAGATTCTGGAAGCCGGCGGCAGCCGCCCGGCGCTGGAATCCTTCAAGGCCTTCCGCGGCCGCGAGCCCAGCATGGACGCGCTGCTGCGCCACCAGGGCATGGCCTGAGGTCTTTCACTGATCCCTCATCACCGCACTGCAGGAGTTCGCCCGTGCACCGTCGCCCCACCCTCATCCGCTGCCTTGCCGCCGCCGGCGCCCTGCTGCTGGCCGGCGCGGCCCAGGCGCAGGTCTACCGCGTGGTCGGGCCGGATGGCCGCGTCACCTTCTCCGACAAGCCGCCGGTGCAGACGGCCGAGCCGGTGGCCGGCGGAGCCGCTGCATCCGCCGGCGGCGGTGGCGGTAGCGCGGCGCTGCCGTACCAGCTCAACCAGACCGCGCAACGCTACCCGGTCACGCTCTACACCAGCCAGGACTGCGCGCCCTGCAACAGCGGGCGCAACCTGCTGCTGAACCGCGGCGTGCCGTTCAGCGAGAAGACGGTGGAATCCAACGACGACATCGCCGCGCTGCAGCGCCTGGCCGGCGAGAACAGCCTGCCGGTGCTGACCATTGGCGGCCAGCGCCTGAAGGGCTTCTCGGACAGCGAGTGGAGCCAGTACCTCGACGCCGCCGGCTATCCCAAGACCTCGCAGCTGCCCGCCGCCTACCGCCGCCCGGCGGCCGCACCGCTGG
>JAEXBL010000204.1 GCA_023394015.1 Pseudomonadota bacterium
GGCGGGGAACTTGAAAATATGTGCGTTCATGGGGGTAGGCCTTCGGTCGCTTAGGTGGAGGCGGGACGCCTGCCCGTGCTTACTTGCGCGTCACCGCGCCCTCGTGGGCCATCAGCGTGGCGGCGACGATGTCGTCCTCCATGTCGATGCGGAACGCTGCCGGCGGCTCGCCCTTGGCGGCCGGCGGCAGCACCAGCTTGAGAAAGTCGAGCACGTTGCGCGCGTACAGCGCCGAGGCGTCGGCGCCCACCATGGTGGCCAGGTTGGTCTCGCCGCCGATGGTCACGCCGTGCTTTTGCACCGTGCGGTCGGCCTCGGTCAGCGGGCAGTTGCCGCCCACCGTGCCGTCGGGGTTGGGCGCGCCCTTGCCGGCGGCCATGTCGATGATGACCGAGCCGGGCTTCATGCTTTTCACCATCTCCTCGGTGATCAGCACCGGCGCGGCGCGGCCGGGGATCAGCGCGGTGGAGATCACCACGTCGGCCTGGGCCACTCTTTTGGCCACCTCGACCTTCTGGCGATCCAGCCAGCTTTGCGGCATCGGGCGCGCGTAGCCGCCCACGCCCTCGGCGGCTTCCTTTTCTTCCGCCGTTTCATAGGGCACGTCGATGAACTTGGCGCCCAGCGACTCGACCTGCTCCTTCACGCTGGGGCGCACGTCGCTGGCCTCGATCACCGCGCCCAGGCGCTTGGCGGTGGCGATGGCCTGCAGGCCGGCCACGCCCACGCCCAGAATCACCACGCGCGCGGCCTTCACGGTGCCGGCGGCAGTCATCAGCATGGGGAAGAACTTCTGGTAGCGGGCGGCCGCCATGATCACCGCCTTGTAGCCGGCGATGTCGGCTTGGGATGAAAGCACGTCCATGCTCTGCGCGCGCGTGGTGCGCGGCGCCGCCTCCAGCGCGAAGGCCGTCAGGTTGGCGGCGGCCAGGCGCTGCAGCCCCTCGGCGTTGAACGGCTCCAGCATGCCGACCAGCACCGCGCCGGGCTTCATCTGCGCGATTTCCTCGGGCAAGGGGCTGCGCACCTTCAGCACCATCTCGGCGCCCAGGGCGCCGGCGGCATCGGTGATCTCGGCGCCGGCGGCCTCGTAGGCGGCGTCGGTGGCGCTGGCGCGCAGGCCGGCGCCGGCCTGCACGCGCACCTGGTGGCCCTGGCCGACGAGCTTCTTGGCCGTTTCAGGCGTCACAGCGACGCGGGTTTCGCCAGCCACCGTTTCGGCGGGTACGCCAATCAGCATGAAACGTCTCCTTGTGGACCGGCAGGCACAAAGCCCCGGCCCGGTGTGCGGGTTGCGGTTGAAACTTGAGCTTAACAAAGCCCGAACTGGCGGCGATTGTGCTTGATTTCAGCCGCCTGACAGCGCGGGATGTGTCACTTTGGCGCGCGCTGCGGCGGCGTTTGCGGGCGCCGCCCATAATCGCCGGCCATGGATTCAAGCCGATGGAAACCCAGCGTCACCGTGGCCGCGGTGATCGCGCGCGAGGGCCGCTACCTGCTGGTCGAGGAGCAGACCGCCGACGGCCTGCGCCTGAACACGCCCGCCGGCCACCTGGAGCCGGGCGAATCGCCCCAGCAGGGCGCGGTGCGCGAGGCGCTGGAGGAAACCGGCCGCGTGTTCACGCCCGAGGCGCTGCTGGGCGTGTACATGGCCGCGGCCCACGACGCGCAGGGCGTGCCCACCACCTGGCTGCGCCTGGCCTACTGCGGCACGGCCGGCGAGCCCGATGCCGCCCGCGCGCTCGACACCGGCATCGTGCGCACCCTGTGGCTGACGCCCGAGGAGATCGCCGCCAGCCAGTCGCGCCACCGAAGCCCGCTGGTGTGGCGCTGCGTGCAGGACCACCTGGCCGGCCGCCGCTTCGCGCTGGACGCGGTGCAGGTGGACCCGTCGGCGCAGGCGGGCGGGCGCTTCGCCTGAGCGCGCCTGCGCGCCGCAGAACCCCGAGCCACCATGGACCCGATCGCCACCTTCGCCCTGCTCGCCACCACCGCCTTCGGCGCCGGCGTGCTCAACGCCATCGCGGGCGGCGGCACCTTTCTCACCTTTCCCGCCCTGGTGTGGGCCGGCGTGCCACCGATCGCCGCCAACGCCACCAGCGCGCTGGCCGTGTGCCCCGGCTACCTGGGCAGCGCGGCCGGCTTTCGGCAGGAGCTGGCGGCGCTGCCGCGCGCACTGCTGCTGCGCGAGGTGGGCCTGAGCGCCCTCGGCGGCGTGGCCGGCGCGCTGCTGCTGCTGGTGACGCCGGCGAAGGTGTTCGCCGGCGTGGTGCCCTGGTTGCTGCTGTTCGCCACCGCCCTGTTTGCCGCCGGGCCGTGGCTGGCGCGCTGGGCCGGCCAAACGCAGGATGAGGTACACGGCAGCGGCCTGGCGCGCTGGCGCCACCTGGGCCTGCTGGCGGTGGCGGTGTACGGCGGCTACTTCAACGGCGGCCTGGGTATTCTGCTGATGGCGCTGTATTTGCTGTGCGGCGAGCAGCGGCTGAACACCGTCAACGCGCTGAAGAACCTCAACTCCTTCGTGCTGTCGGTGGTGTCGGTCATCGCCTTTGCCATCGGCGGCGCCATCGTCTGGCCGCAGGGCCTGCTGATGGCGGTGTTCGCCACCATCGGCGGCTTTGCCGGCGCGCGCCTGGCCAAGCGCCTGCCGGTGCGCGTGGTGCGCGCCATCGTCATCGTCACCGGGTTGGTCATGAGCGCGCTGTTCTTCGGGCGCACCGGATAATTCCGGTCATGTCCAAGCACCGCATCGTCGTTGGTCTTTCGGGCGGGGTCGATTCCGCCGTCCCCGCCTGGCTGCTCAAGCAGGCCGGGCATGAGGTGGTGGGCATCTTCATGAAGAACTGGGAGGATGACGACGACAGTGAATACTGCTCGTCCAACGTCGACTTTGTCGACGCCGCCGCCGTGGCCGACGTGGTGGGCATCGAGATCGAGCACGTCAACTTCGCCGCCGACTACAAGGACCGCGTGTTCGCCGAGTTCCTGCGCGAATACTCGGCCGGCCGCACGCCCAACCCCGACGTGCTGTGCAACGCCGAGATCAAGTTCAAGGCCTTTCTCGACCACGCCATGCGCCTGGGGGCCGAGAAAATCGCCACCGGACACTATGCCCGGGTGCGCTTCAACGACGCCGTGCAGCGGCATGAACTGCTCAAGGGCCTGGACCCTGCCAAGGACCAGAGCTACTTCCTGCACCGGCTGACGCAGGCGCAGCTGGCCAAGACGCTGTTTCCGCTGGGCGAGCTGCACAAGACCGAGGTGCGCCGCATCGCCGCCGAGATCGGCCTGCCGAACGCCAGGAAGAAGGATTCCACCGGCATCTGCTTCATCGGCGAGCGGCCGTTTCGCGAGTTCCTCAACCGCTACCTGCAGACCCAGCCCGGCCCGATCAAGGACGAGCGCGGCCGCCGCATCGGCGAGCACGTGGGCCTGAGCTTTTACACGCTCGGCCAGCGCCAGGGCCTGGGGATCGGCGGCGTGAAGGACAAAGGTGCGCCGCGCGGCGGCGGCGACCACGCGCCCTGGTTCGTGGCCCGCAAGGACATGGCCACCAACACGCTGGTGGCCGTGCAAGGCCACGACCACCCGTGGCTGCTGTCGCACGAGCTGGTGTTCGACGACGCCGCCTGGACGGCCGGCACCGCCCCCGCGCCCGGCGCCTACGCCGCCAAGACCCGCTACCGCCAGCAGGACGCGGGCTGCACCCTGAGCGCTGGCGACGCCCCCGGCACCTGGCGCCTGCACTTTGCCGAGCCGCAATGGGCCGTCACCCCCGGCCAGAGCGCGGTGCTGTACGACGGCGAGGTGTGCCTGGGCGGCGGGGTGATCGCGGCGGCACAGACGCTGGACTGACGCCACCGCGGCACGCCGCCACCCCAGCGCGCGAATGCCTGGGCCGCCCCAAAAAGCCCACCACGCCGCCTCAGCGCAGTGCCACCCAGTAGGCCAGCAG
>JAEXBL010000219.1 GCA_023394015.1 Pseudomonadota bacterium
CGGCCGGCGGCACGTCCGATATCCTGGCGCGCACCGTCGCCGCCGAAGCCGCCAAGACGCTGGGCCAGACCATCGTGATCGACAACAAGGGCGGCGCCAACGGCACCATCGCCGCCAAGCAGGTGGCCTCGTCCGCGCCGGACGGCTATACGCTGCTGCTGGCCACCGCCAGCACGCACGGCATCAACCCGTCGCTCTATTCGCGCATTTCCTACGACGCGGTCAAGGACTTCACGCCCGTCACGCTGCTGGCCACCGTGCCCAACGTGCTGGTGATCGGCAAGCAGGTGCAGGCGTCCAACGTGCAGGAGCTGATCGCCTTCATCCGCTCGCAGGGCGACCGGATCAACATGGGTTCGGCCGGCGCGGGCACGCCCGGCCACCTGGCCGGCGAGATGTTCAAGAGCGCGGCCGGCCTGCAGTTCACGCACGTGCCTTACAAGGGCGGCAGCCCCGCCATCACGGATCTGATCGGCGGCCAGATCGACTTCATGTTCACCACCATTCCCGGCGTGCTGCCGCAGGTCAAGGCGGGCGCGCTGCGCGCGCTGGCGGTGACCTCGCCGCAGCGTTCGCCGGCCCTGCCGGATACACCCACCATGGCCGAGGCCGGCCTGGCGGGCGTCAAGGCGGTCTCGTGGCACGGCATCGTCGCGCCCGCGGGTACGCCCGACGCGGTCGTGGCCAGGCTGAACCAGGCGCTGGGCGGCGCGCTGGCTTCCCCGGCCGTCAAGCAGCGTCTGATGGAAGAAGGCGCGCAGGCTTCCGGCCTGAGCACGGCCGAGTTCGGCGCCTTCATCCAGGCCGAGATCGCGGCCTGGGCCAAGGCGGTCAAGGATTCGGGCGCGACGGCGAACTAGGCCAGCAGCTTGCCGAGCGTGGCCATGCCTTGCTCCATCTCCGGGTTCCAGGGATGGCCGGCGTTCAGGCGCAGGAAGTTGCCGAAGGCCCCCGAGGCCGAGAACAGCCGGCCCGGCGCGATGCTGATGCCGTGCCCCAGCGCGGCGCGATGGACCTTGAGCGTGTCGATGCCCGCCGGCAGCTCCACCCACACGAAGTAGCCGCCCGCCGGCCGCGTGGCGCGCGTGCCTTTGGGGAAGTAGCGGGCGATGGCCTGCAGCAGTTCGCCCTGCTGTTGGGCCAGCGCCTGGCGGAACTGGCGCAGGTGCCGGTCGAAGCCGCCTTTCTCCAGGTAGGCGGCGATGGCGGCCTGAGTGGGCGCGGCCGTCGCCAGGCTAGTGGTCAGCTTGTTGCGCATGATCCGGCGCGTGTAGCGGCCCGCGGCCACCCAGCCCACGCGGTAGCCCGGCGCGAGGGTCTTGGAGAACGACGAGCAGTGCATCACGATGCCTTCGCGGTCATAGGCCTTGGCGGGGCGCGGGCGCTGCTCGCCGAAGTACAGCTCGCCGTAGACGTCGTCTTCGATCAGCGCCACGCCGTGGCGGGTCAGCAGGGCGACCAGCGCTTCCTTTTTTTCGTCCGGCATCAGGCTGCCCAGCGGGTTCTGGAAGGTGGTCATGAGCCAGCAGGCGCGCGGATGGTGTTGCACGATGGCCGCTTCCAGCGCCTGCAGGTCTATGCCTTCGCGCGGGTGGGTGGCGACCTCGATGGCGTGCAAATGGTTGCGCTCCAGCGATTGGAGCGCCGCGTAGAAGGTGGGCGATTCGACGATGACGGCGTCGCCCGGCTCGGTCACCGCGGCCAGGCTCAGGTTCAGCGCGTCCAGCGCGCCGTTGGTGATGATGATGTCGTCGACCGGCACCGACATGCCGTCGGCCAGGTAGCGCAGCGCGATGGCGCGGCGCAGCGCGGCGTCGCCGGGGCTGAGGTCGTCGATGGAACTCCAGGGGTCCAGGCGCTGCGCCGAGGCCGCCATGAACTTCGCCAGCCGTCCGTAGGGCAGCAGCGACGGGCTGGGAAAGGCCGAGCCGAAGGGCAGCATGTCGCGGCGCAGGGTGGCGTTGAGCACCTGCAGCACGTTGTCGCTGACGTCCACCGGATGGCGGCCGGCGCTGGCGCTGGACAGGCCGTCGGGCTCGGGCAGCGCGGCGTGCGGCGCGCGCAGCACGTAGTAGCCGGAGCGGTCGCGCGCGCGGAGCAGGCCGCGCGCCTCCAGCAGGTAATAGGCCTTGAATACGGTCGAGGGGCTCACGCCGCGGCTGGCGCTGGTCTGCCGCACCGAGGGCAGGCGGTCGCCGGCCTGCAGCAGTCCCGAGCGGATCGAGGCGGTTATTTCTTCTGTCAGCCGTTCATAGCGTTTCATGGCGGGTCCGTGGGTTCAGGTCGACATGCCGATGGATCTCATGACCAGGCGCAGCGCAAAGGCAGCCGCGCCCAGCGCCGCGACGCTGCATGTCCAGATTATCGCCAGCCACAGCAGGCGGCTGCGCCACGAGGGCAGGGTGGCGGGGGTACGGTTCATCAGTGGAACTCCTCGCCGGTGCGCACTTTGCCGCGGAACACATAGTAGGACCAGGCGGTGTACATGAGAATCACGGGAATGATGGCCAGCGCGCCCACCAGCGCGAAACCCTGGCTTTGCGGCGGCGCGGAGGCCGTCCAGATGGACACGTCGGGCGGGATGATGGCGGGCCAGATGCTGATGCCCAGGCCGCTGTAGCCCAGGAACACCAGGGCCAGCGACAGCACGAAGGGGCCGGCGCCGGGCGCGCCGCGCACGCGGCGCAACAGCTCGAAGCCGGCGGCCGCGACCAGCACCGGCACGGGCAGGAACCAGAACATGCCGGGCAGGCTGAACCAGCGCTGCGCG
>JAEXBL010000257.1 GCA_023394015.1 Pseudomonadota bacterium
AGGCCGGCGCCACGCCGTCATGGCTGGGCCATCAGGTGCTGGGCCAGCGCGTGGTAGGCCGGCAGGGTGGTCGGGTCGTTGACCGGGTTCGGCGCGACGGGATGGGAGGCGTAGCGGGCGATCACCATCTCGGCCTTGGGATCGACGTAGATCGACTGGCCGTGGATGCCGCGCGCCATGTAGGCGCCGTGCGCGTTGTGCGAGACCCACCACATGGCGCGGTAGCTCCAGCCCGGCAGGGTGACATAGCCGGCCGGGGCGAAGGTGGCGCGGTCGCCGCCGCGCTGGATCAGCGCCACCGCCGCGCGCGGGATGATTTGCCGGCCCTGCCAGTCGCCGCCGCGCCGCATCAGCTCGCCAAAGCGCGCCAGGTCGCGCAGGCCGGTGTTGAGGCCGCCGCCGGCGAACTCGATGCCGATGGCATCGACGGTGAAGAAGGCGTCCTGCTCCATGCCCAGCGGCTTCCAGATGCGCTCGGACAAGAGCTCACGGATCGACTGGCCGCTGACGCGGCGGATGATCCAGCCCAGCACGTCGGTGTTGATGGTCTTGTAGGCGAAGGCGCCGCCGTGCTCGCCTTCCTTTTGCACCGTTTGCAGGTACTCGTAGAAGCTCGTCGGCCCCTGGTAGCCGGGTGGGCGCGCCATCACGTGGCCGGCGCGCACGTAGGCCCAGATTTCGGACGAGGGGTCGGCGTAGTCCTCGCGGTATTTCAGGCCGGTGCGCATGTCCATCACCTGGCGCACGGTCGCGTCGCCAAACGCGCTGTCCTTCAGCTCGGGCACGTACTGCGTCACCGGCGCGTCCTGGTCCAGCTTGCCTTCGGCCACCAGCATCGCCGCCAGCGTGCCGTAGAAGGACTTGGTGACCGACTGCGCCATGTGCTGGCGCTCGGGCCCGAACACGCCGGCGTAGCGCTCGTAGACGATGCGGCCGCGGTGCAGTACCACTACACCGTCCGTGTAGTTGGCGTCGAAGGCCTCGCGCCAGCTCATGCTTTGCTCGCCGCCCAGCGGGGTGAAGCGCACGGCGTCGAGGTCATCGCGCTCGGCGCGCGGCAGCGGCAGCGGCGCGCCGATGCCGCGCGAGACGGTGGCGGTGGGACCGAACTGCCGCGCGTTGGAAAAGGTCCAGCGCAGTTGCGGGAAGCGGTACATGGAGCCGTCTTCCTGGCGGATGATCTTGTCGGCCGGCGGCGGCGAGCCGAGCATCCAGCCCAGCCGCGCGGGGTCGCTGTCGTGGGCGTTCGGAAAGCTCGGCGCCGGCTGCGCCAGTGCGCTGCCGGCGGTGCAGGTGATGGCCAGCAGCGTGGCCGGGATACGTCGGCGCATGGGGGCTCTCCTCACAGATCGTCGCGCCCTTGCAGGCACGCGGCTTCATCATACGTGGCGGCCCGCGGGTATGCTGCGCGCATGACCACCGACCTGCCGACCGACTTGCCTTATGCGCCCGTGCTCGACTTCTGGCTGGGCGCCTGCCCCCTGAGCGCGGCCGCCCTGCAGCGCGTGCAGGGGCAGTGGTTCCGCAAGGACGAGGCCTTCGACGCCGAGCTGCGCCGCCGCTTCGAAGCCACCATCGCCGACGCGCGCGCCGGCCGGCTGGACGGCTGGGCGGCGCAGGCCGAAGGGCGGCTGGCGCTGCTGATCGTGCTGGACCAGTTCACCCGCAACGCCTTTCGCGGCCGGCCCGAGAGCTTTGCCGGCGACGCGCAGGCGCTGGCTGTGGCCCTGGAAGGCATCGCGCGTGGCCACGACGCGGCCGTGCCGCCGATGGCGCGCATCTTCTGCTACCTGCCGCTGGAGCATGCCGAGGACGCCGACATGCAGGCGCGCAGCGTGGCCCTGTTCGAGGCGCTGCGCGACGCGCCCGATGCCGAGCCGAAGGCGTTCTTCGACGTCACGCTGGACTACGCGCGCCAGCACCAGGCCGTGATTGCGCGCTTTGGCCGCTTTCCGCACCGCAACGCCATCCTGGGCCGCGCCAGCACGGCCCAGGAGCTGGCCTACCTGGCCCAGCCGGGCGCGGGCTTCTGAACGGCGCCATGCCCCGCTGGCTGGAGCACCGCATTCCGCCGCCCGTCATCGACGCCGCCGTGGCGGCGCTGATGTGGGGGCTGGCGGCATGGTGGCCCGAGGCGCAGCTGTGGCCGCGCGGCGGCCCGTGGCTGGCCTGGGTCGTCGCCTGCTCGCTGCCGGTGTGCGGCGGCCTGATCGCGTTCGCCGGGGCGCGCGAGTTCGCCCGCGCCGGCACCACCTTCAACCCGCTGGCGCCGCAGCGCGCCAGCCGGCTGGTCACCACCGGCATCTTCCGGCACACGCGCAACCCCATGTACCTGGGCATGCTACTGGTGCTGGCCGGCTGGGGCGTGTGGCTGGGCAACGCGGCGGCCTGGGCCGGCCTGCCGCTGCTGGTGTGGACGCTGAACCAGCTGCAGATCAAGCCCGAGGAGCGCATCCTGCGCCAGCGCTTCGGGCAGGACTTCGAGCGCTACGCGGCGCGGGTGCGGCGCTGGGTGTAGCCGCTCGTGGCAGCCCTGTCAGGGCGTGGGCTTGCTGCCGTGCATGTGGGCGCTGATCGCCGCGACCAGACGTTCATGCAGGGAGCCGGGCAGCGAATGGCCCAGCTCGGGCACTTCGAGCAACCGCGCGTTCGCCAGCAGGCTTGCCAGGTGGCGGCCATGAGGAGGCGGGTTCAGCGGGTCCTCGCCGCCTTGAATCACCAGGACCGGAACCTCGACCTGGGCAAGTTCCGCGCCGCGCGAGAGAGCGACCGGCTGTGCCAGCCCATGGTTGGCGGGGCGGGCCACAGTGCCGGCATGCGCGATGGCGCGCGCTTCCCATTCGCGGAATTCGGCGGCATCCACATCGGCCAGCCGGCCTGACAGGGCCAGCCATTCGGCCACCCGCCGATCCAGCTCCTGCGCCATGGACGGGTTTTCGCTGCGAGCTTGTCCCAGCAGGTCCAGCACTTCCTTGCGCGGCAGCGGCAGCCCCATGGGCTCCGGCCGGCCGTCATAGACGCGCGCCAGGTTGCCGGCGAAGTCCACATCGAGCGCTGCGGTGAGCATGATGGTCGCCGACAGCCAGCGCTCGGGATGATCGATCAAGGCCACCTGCACCAGCGTGCCCCCCATCGACAGGCCGACCACGTGCGCCCGTTCGATGCCGAAGCCGTCCAGCACGGCCACCGCGTCCTCGGCCAGCGTGGTGACGGTGTAGGGCCGGTCTTCAAAAGCAAAGCGCGACGACCTGCCGGTATCGCGCTGGTCGTATCGGATGACGCTGAACCCCTGGTCCAGCAACTGCTGGCAGAACTCGTCCGGCCACATCAGGTGGCAGGCGTTGGCGCCCGCGATGAGCAGCACGGCAGGCTGACCGGGCGTGCCGTCGCGCCGGGCCCAGAGGGTGGCGGCGTCGCTGGAGATGAGCCGGGTTTCGTGGGCGGGCACGGTGCGGGGTGCGTCGCTCACGCGACGGGATAGGTGCCGGGCCGGAAGATCCCCTGGTCCACCGTGCCGATCTGCGTATGCCCGCAAAAGGCCATGGTGGTGTCGAGTTCCTTGTGGATGATCTCCAGCGCCTTGCGCACGCCGGCCTCGCCCGCCGCGCCCAGGCCCCACAGGAAGGCGCGGCCGATGTAGGTGCCGCGCGCGCCCAGGGCCCAGGCCTTGAGCACGTCCTGGCCGCTGCGGATGCCGCTGTCCATGTGCACCTCGATCTGGCTGCCCACGGCATCGACGATGGCCGGCAGGGCGGCGATGGCCGAGGGCGCGCCATCCAGCTGCCGGCCGCCGTGGTTGCTGACGATCAGCGCGTCGGCGCCGCTTTCCACCGCCAGGCGGGCGTCTTCGGGCTCCATGATGCCCTTGATGATGACCTTGCCGCCCCAGCGGTTCTTGATCCACTCCACGTCGCCCCAGTTCAGGCGCGGGTCAAACTGGCCGGCCGTCCACGCGGCCAGGTTGCTCATGTCCTCCACGCCCTTCACGTGGCCGTGGATGTTGCCGAAGTGGCGCCGCGGCGTGCCCAGCATGCCCATCACCCAGCGCGGCTTGGTGGCCAGGTTGATCAGGTTGGCCAGCGTGGGCTTGGGTGGCGTGGACAGGCCGTTCTTGATGTCCTTGTGGCGCTGGCCGAGGATCTGCAGATCCAGCGTGATCACCAGCGCGCCGCAGCCGGCGGCCTTGGCGCGGTCGATCAGGCGCTCGATGAAGTCGCGGTCGCGCATCACGTAGAGCTGGAACCAGAAGCCGGGGCCGGCGTGCTCGGCCACGTCCTCGATCGAGCAGATGCTCATGGTCGAGAGGCAGAAGGGCACGCCGAACTTTCGGGCCGCGCGGGCGGCGGCGATCTCGCCGTCGGCGTGCTGCATGCCGGTCAGGCCCGTGGGCGCCAGCGCCACCGGCATGGCGACGGGCTCGCCGACCATGGTGGTGGCGGTGCTGCGGCCTTCCATGTTGATGGCCACGCGCTGCTTGAACAGGATGTTCTGGAAGTCGGCCTGGTTGGCGCGGTAGGTGCCCTCGGTCCAGCTGCCGGAGTCGGCGTAGTCATAGAACATGCGCGGCACGCGGCGCTTGGCCAGCACGCGCAGGTCTTCGATGCAGGTGATCTTGGATAAATCTGTCATGTTTTTTTACATCGCTTCGCAGGGCAACATCGTAGTCCACACGCGGCAGAATGCGACCCGGCGCACACAGCGCGATGGTGATGGACAGTCTTTGGCAATTCGTGACCCAGTACGGCTACTGGGCGGTGGTGCTCGGCGGCCTGGTCGAGGGCGAGACGCTGCTCATGCTGGCCGGCTTTGCCGCGCGCCTGGGCCACCTCAACCTGCCGGCGGTGATGGCGCTGGGCGCCTTCATGGGGGCGCTCAGCGACATCGGGCTGTTCGGCCTGGGGCGCTGGCGCGGCGTGCAGCTGCTGGGGCGCTGGCCGCAGGTGCTGGCCTACCGCGAGCGGCTGAACCGGCTGGTGGCGCGCTGGGGCATTCTGGTGGTGATCCTGATGCGCTTCATGTACGGCATGCGCTGGGCCGGGCCGGTGTTGCTGGGCATGTCCAACATGCCGTGGCCGCGCTTCGTGCTGTTCAACCTGCTGGGCGCGGCGCTGTGGGGCTACCTGGCGGCGGGCGCCGGCTGGATGTTCGGCTACGCCGCGCAGGCGCTGCTGGCCGACGCGCACGAGGTGCAGGGCTGGCTGCTGGGCACGCTGCTGGCGCTGGTGCTGGCCTTTGCCGCCTGGCGCTCGTGGCGCATGCGCCTGCGGCTGAAGCGGGCGCGCGCGCAGGCCCGCTCGCCCGAGGCGCTGGAAGAAATCGGGCGCTGAAGGCTCAGCTGCGGCTGACCTCGCGCAGCGTCACGAACTCTTCGGCGCTGGTGGGGTGGATGCCGATGGTGGCGTCGAACTGCGCCTTGGTGGCGCCGCACTTCAGCGCCACGGCAAAGCCCTGAACGATCTCGCCGGCATCGGCGCCGACCATGTGCAGGCCGAGCACGCGGTCGGAGGCGGCGTCGACGATCAGCTTGACCAGCGTGCGCTCGCTGCGGCCCGACAGCGTGTGCTTGAGCGGCTTGAAGTCGCTGCGGAACACCTGGATGGCGCCGAAGCGCTCGCGCGCCTGGCTTTCGGTCAGGCCCACGGTGCCGATGGGCGGGTGGGTGAACACGGCGGTGGGGATGTTGTCGTAATCCATGGTGCGCGCGGCCTGGCCTTCGGCGGGGCCGAACAGGTGATCGACCAGCGCCATGGCCTCGGCCAGCGCCACCGGCGTCAGCTCCAGCCGGCCGACCACGTCGCCCAGCGCGTAGATGCCGGGCACGCTGGTGGCGAAGTGCTCATCGACGATGACGGCGCCGTTGTCGGCCTGCCGCACGCCCGCCTCGGCCAGGCCCAGGCCGGCCACGTTGGGACGGCGGCCGGTGGCGTAGAGCACCACGTCGGCGTCGAGGCTGCCGCCGCCCTTCAGGTGCACGCGGCGGGTGCCATCGGCCAACGCCTCGATGCGTGCCACGTCCTGCTTCAGGCGCAGGTCCACGCCGGCCTTGCGCAGCTCCTCGACGGTGAAGGCGCGCACCTCGTCGTCGAAGCCGCGCAGGATCTGCTCGCCGCGGTACAGCAGCGTGGTCTGGGCGCCCAGGCCGTGGAAGATGCTGGCCATCTCGCAGCCGATGTAGCCGCCGCCGACCACCACCAGGCGGCGCGGGAATTGGGGTAGATCGAACATGTCGTCCGAGGTCACCGCCAGCTCGGCGCCTTCGACCTCGGGCTTGAACGGCGTGCCGCCGGTGGCGATCAGGATGTGGCGCGCGCGGTGGCGCGTGCGGCTGCCATCGGCTGCCGTCACTTCCACCGTATGCGCATCGACGATGCGGCCATAACCCTGCAGGCGCTCGACCTGGGCATTCGTCATCAGCCCTTCGTAGATGCCGTTCAGCCGCGCGATTTCGGCGGCGCGGTTGGTCTTCAGCGTGGCCCAGTCCAGCGTCGGCGTGCCGGCCAGCTGCCAGCCGTAGCCGCGCGCCTCGTCAAAGGCCTCGGCGTAGTGGGCGCCGTAGCTGTAGAGCTTCTTCGGGATGCAGCCCACGTTGACGCAGGTGCCGCCCATGCGGCCGCTTTCGGCCAGCGCCACGCGTGCGCCGCGCTGCGCCGCAAAGCGCGCCGCGCGCACGCCGCCTGAGCCGCCGCCGATGACGAAGAGGTCGAAGTCCAGCGAAGCGTCGGTCATGTCGGAAAGTCCTTGGTGGTGGGTGGGGTCTCGCGTGCGCGGCAGGGCTGGCACCGGCTCTTGACCTCGACCGCCTCGGGCGCGAAGCCATGCTGCGCCGCGGTGGCCAGCAGCTTGGTCATCGCCTCGGCGTCGTGCAACTCGTCGATGCGGCCGCAGTCGGTGCAGATCAGCATCAGCGCCGGGTGTTCGTGGTCGGCGTGGTCGCAGGCCACGAAGGTGTTGGTGGCGTCCACCTTGTGCACCAGGTGGTGCGCCTGCAGGAACTCCAGCGCACGGTACACGGTGGTGGGGGCGATGCGGCCGTGGCGCGCCTGCATGTCGTCCTGCAGGTCGTAGGCCTTGGCCTGGCCGCCGCGGCGCAGCAGCAACTCCAGCACTTCGGCGCGCTGGGGCGTGAGCTGCGCGCCGCGTGCCGCGCAATGCTCAGTGGCGGAGGCCAGCCGCTGCTGCACGGCAGCATTGGCTCGACGGGCGGCAGGGGCAGGCGCTGAATCGGCGGGACACATGCCCCATTATCGGCCGCTCGTCGGTGTTGCCCGTCCGCCCGCGACGATGGCTGCCGCGCCGCAGTCGATCAGCGCCAGCACCACCGCCGGGCCGCTCGGCCAGTCGC
>JAEXBL010000285.1 GCA_023394015.1 Pseudomonadota bacterium
GGCTACCTGTACCACTATGCGCTGGTGATGATTCTGGGCATCTTCGTGCTGATGACGTACTTCGTCTGGCTCAACAAGTAAGGAAGAGCGAGAACAAAATGGGTTGGTTGAGCCTTGCCATCTGGACGCCGATCGTCTTCGGCGCCGTGCTGCTGGCACTGGGTCGAGAGAGCCAGGCGCAGCTCGTGCGCTGGATCGCGCTCATCGGGTCGGTGATCAGCTTTCTGGTCACGCTGCCGCTGTACACCGGCTTCAAGCTCGGCACCGCCGAGATGCAGTTCGTCGAGAAGACGCCGTGGATCGAGCGCTTCAACGTCAACTACCACCTGGGGGTGGACGGCATCTCGGTCTGGTTCGTGCTGCTGACGGCCTTCATCACCGTCATCGTCGTCATCGCCGGCTGGGAGGTGATCCAGCGCAAGGTCAACCAGTACATGGCGGCCTTCCTGATCCTCTCCGGGCTGATGGTGGGCGTCTTCGCGGCGCTCGACGGCGTGCTGTTCTACGTGTTCTTCGAGGCCACGCTGATCCCGATGTACCTCATCATCGGCATCTGGGGCGGGCCGAACAAGATCTACGCGGCGTTCAAGTTCTTCCTCTACACGCTGCTGGGCTCGCTGCTCACGCTGGTGGCCTTCATCTACCTGTACACCCGCTCGGGCGGCAGCTTCGACATCCTGACCTGGCACAACCTGCCGCTGGCGGGCACGGCGCAAACGCTGCTGTTCTTCGCCCTGTTCGCCGCTTTCGCCGTCAAGGTGCCGATGTGGCCGGTGCACACCTGGTTGCCCGACGTGCACGTCGAGGCCCCCACCGGCGGCTCGGCGGTGCTGGCCGCCATCATGCTGAAGCTGGGCGCCTATGGCTTCCTGCGCTTCTCGCTGCCGATCCTGCCCGACGCCTCGCGCGAATGGGCCTGGCTGATGATCGCGCTGTCGCTGATCGCGGTGATCTACGTCGGCCTGGTGGCGCTGGTGCAGCAGGACATGAAGAAGCTGGTGGCCTACTCGTCGGTGGCGCACATGGGCTTCGTCACGCTGGGCTTCTTCGTCTTCAACGACATGGGCATCTCCGGCGGCCTGATCCAGATGATTGCCCACGGCTTCGTCTCGGGCGCCATGTTCCTGTGCATCGGCGTGCTCTACGATCGCGTGCACTCGCGCGAGATCGCCAGCTACGGCGGGGTGGTCAACACCATGCCGCGCTTCACCACCTTCGCGCTGCTGTTCGCCTTCGCCAACTGCGGCATGCCGGGCACGGCCGGCTTCGTGGGCGAGTGGATGGTGATCCTGGCCGCCGTCAAGGCCAACTTCTGGCTCGGCCTGCTGGCCGCCACGGCCCTGATCACCGGCGCCGCCTACACGCTGTGGATGTTCAAGCGGGTCTACTTCGGCCCGGTGACCAACGACGCCGTGCGCGAGCTGAACGACATCAATGGCCGCGAGTTCCTGATGCTGGGGCTGCTGGCCGTGGCCGTGCTGTGGATGGGCCTGTATCCCAAGCCGCTGACCGACGTCATGGACGCCTCGGTGGCCAATCTGCTGCAGCAGGTGGCGGTATCCAAGCTGAATTGAGGAAACGTGGAGATGATTGACAGATTCAGTTGGATCGCCATCTACCCGGAGATCGTGCTCCTGGTGATGGCCTGCGTGATCACGCTGGTGGACCTGCTCGACAAGAGCCGCCAGCGCATGGGCGCCTACGTGCTGTCGGTGCTGACGCTGCTGGCCGTGGCCGGCCTCACCGGCATGTACGCCAGCGGCGGGCAGACGATCTACGGCTTCGAGGGCATGGTGGTCAGCGACCCGATGGCCAACTGGCTCAAGTGCTTCGCGGCCCTGGCGGTGCTGGTGACCTTCGTCTACGGCCGCACCTACGTGGTCGAGCGCGGCATGCTGCGCGGCGGCGAATGGTACGTGCTGAGCCTGCTGTCGCTGCTGGGCGGTTTCGTGCTGATCTCGGCCAACAACTTCATCCTGATCTACCTGGGCCTGGAGTGCCTGACGCTGGCCGGCTACGCCCTGGTGGCCCTGCGCCGCGACCACACCACCTCGGTCGAGGCGGCGATGAAGTTCTTCGTGCTGGGAGCCATGGCCTCGGGCTTTCTGCTGTACGGCCTGTCGATGCTGTACGGCGCCACCGGCACACTGGACATCGGCGGTGTCTTCAAGGCCGTGGCCTCGGGCCAGATCAGGCAGCAGGTGCTGGTGTTCGGCCTGGTGTTCGTGGTGGCCGGGCTGGCCTTCAAGTTCGGCGCCGTGCCGTTCCACATGTGGCTGCCCGACGTGTACCAGGGCGCGCCCACGGCCTCCACGCTGATGATCGGCGCGGCGCCCAAGCTGGCCGCCTTCGCCATGGCGATCCGCCTGCTGGTGGAGGGCCTGCTGCCCCTGGCCTTCGACTGGCAGCAGATGCTGGGCCTGCTGGCCATCGCCTCGCTGCTGGTCGGCAACCTGGCGGCGATCGCGCAGACCAACCTCAAGCGCATGCTGGCCTACTCGACCATCTCGCAGATGGGCTTCGTGCTGCTGGGCCTGATGGCGGGTGTGGTCAACGGCAACGCGCTGGCGGCGGCCAACGCCTACAGCTCGGCCATGTTCTACATCGTGACCTACGTGCTGACCACGCTGGTGAGCTTCGGCATCATCCTGCTGCTGTCGCGCGAAGGCTTCGAGAGCGAGGAGATCGCCGACTTCGCCGGCCTGAACCAGCGCAGCCCGCTGTACGCCGGCCTGATGGCCATTTGCCTGTTCTCGCTGGCCGGGCTGCCGCCGCTGGTGGGCTTCCAGGCCAAGCTGTCGGTGCTGCAGGCGCTGATCAGCACCGGCCTGGCGGCGCACATCGCGCTGGCGGTGTTCGCCGTCATCATGTCGCTGATCGGCGCCTTCTACTACCTGCGGGTCATCAAGGTCATGTACTTCGACGACGCCGTGAGCGACGCCCCGGTGCAGGCGCCGCTGGACATGCGCGCCGTGCTGTCGCTCAATGGCGCGCTGCTGCTGGTGCTGGGCATTCTGCCGGGCACGCTGATGGCCCTGTGCGCCCAGGCCATCGTGCAGATGCTGGCGAC
This sequence comes from Pseudomonadota bacterium, assembly GCA_023394015.1. GTDB lineage: Bacteria > Pseudomonadota > Gammaproteobacteria > Burkholderiales > Burkholderiaceae_C > Ottowia. The sequence goes on from JAEXBL010000285.1 coordinate 3,071, forward strand.
CTGAAGGGATGTCGCAGAACTTCGCCATCTGGCTGCTGATCGGGCTGGCGGCCATCGCCGCCAACCTGCCTTTCGTCAACCAGCGGCTGATGACGGTCGTGCCGCTGCGCACGCCGGTCAAGTCGCTGGCCTGGCGGCTGCTGGAGCTGGTGCTGTGGTACTTCATCGTCGGCGCCATCGGCATGGCGGTCGAGAAGTCGCTGGGCCAGAGCGCCCCGCAGGGCTGGGAGTTCTACGCCGTCACCGCCGCGCTGTTCCTGACCCTGGCTTTCCCTGGCTTCGTCTACCGTTACCTTGTGCGACGTCGAGGGTGAGATGGGCGCTCACTTGCACGAAGAGCGCATCGACAGCCAGGAGCTGTTCAAGGGCGGCTTTCTGCACGCCTTTTGCGACCAGGTGCGCCTGCCCAATGGGCAGCTGACCCAGCGCGAGTACGTGGTGCACCCCGGCGCGGTGATGATCGTGCCGCTGCTGGAGGCCGCCGACGGCGGCACGCAACTGGTGCTGGAGCGCCAGTACCGCTATCCGGTGCAGCAGGTGATCGTCGAGTTCCCGGCCGGCAAGCTGGATCCCGGCGAAAGCCCGCTGGCCTGCGCGCAGCGCGAGCTGCGCGAGGAAACCGGCTACACCGCCCGCGAATGGGCGCGCGCCGGCGTGCTGCACCCGGTGGTGTCGTATTCCACCGAATTCATCGAGATCTGGTTTGCCCGCGGCCTGACCCTAGGCGAGCGGCGGCTGGACGAGGGCGAGTTCCTCGACGTGTTCACGGCCTCGGCCACGCAGCTGTATGACTGGTGCCGCGCTGGCCAGATCACCGACGCGAAAACCCTGATCGGCGCACTTTGGCTGCAGAATGTGCAAAGCGGCGCCTGGTCGCTGAACTGGCAGCCGGCCGCAGGCGCCGCGTGAGGGGGTTGCGATGAAGGTGCTCGATCTGCAATGCGCCCACGGCCACGCCTTCGAGGGCTGGTTCTCGTCGGAAGACGACTACCAGGACCAGTTGGCGCGCCAGTTGCTTGAATGCCCGCTGTGCGGCGACACCGGCGTGGCCAAGCTGCCCAGCGCGCCGCGCTTGAACCTCGGCGCCAGCAGCACAACCGCCGCGGCACCGGCTTTAGCGGACGGTGAACTCGCACCCGCTTCCACGGATGGCACTTCCGTAGCCGCGGTGCCGCCAGCCGCACTGCAGGCCGCGTGGATGCACATGGTGCGCCGCGTGATGGCCCACACTAAAGACGTGGGCGAGCGGTTCCCAGAAGAAGCGCGCAAGATGCATTACGGCGAATCGGAAGGGCGCGGCATTCGCGGCCGGGCCTCGCGCGAGCAAACCGAGGAACTGCTGGAC